>NZ_AYWU01000020.1:0-141733 GCF_000502375.1 Mesorhizobium sp. L48C026A00
ACTGATCGAAGGCATGCCGCGCCTATACCTCTTCGAGAATTCGCGCTTGCAGGGCGACTGCCGACGTGTCCGCAGCCTCGCGTCGAGGGCGAGGAAGATCGACAGGAATGTCGAGCGCTATGGCGCCATCGCGGATGACAATCACCCGGTCGGCTAGGGCCACCGCCTCGGCGACATCGTGAGTGATGAGAACCGTCGTGAAACCGTGCTCGCGCCAGATACGCTCGAGCAGGCGGTGCATCTCCATACGCGTCAGCGCGTCAAGAGCACCGAATGGCTCATCGAGGAGAAGAACACCGGGCCGGCTCACCAGGGCACGAGCAAGGGCGACGCGCTGGCTCTGGCCGCCCGACAAGACCGCGGGCCAATCATTCGCCCGATCCGCAAGTCCGACATCGGCGAGCGCTGCCGNAGGGCGACGCGCTGGCTCTGGCCGCCCGACAAGACCGCGGGCCAATCATTCGCCCGATCCGCAAGTCCGACATCGGCGAGCGCTGCCGTGGCGGTCTCGCGCCAGCCATTCGCGCGTGCGATGCCGACATTGCTGAGAACGCGATGCCAAGGGAGAAGCCGCGCGTCCTGGAAGAGCAGCCGGACGTTCGACTGCAGCGATTGGACCTCCGCGCCGCCGACCGAGACGGTCCCGCTCGTCGGGCGGTCGAGGCCGGCGATCAGGCGAAGGAGCGTGGACTTGCCGCAGCCGGAGCGACCGACAATCGCCAGCAACTGGCCGGCAGGGATAGCAAGGTCGAGCTTGGACAACACCCGCCTGTCGCCAAACGACTTGGACAAGCCGTCAAGCAACACAGCCTGTCCATTCGCCGGGCGCTCTTCATGCTTCCGTCGCACAGCCTCGCGGAGCGTGTTTGCTCCGTCTGGAGCTGTATCGGTTTCCNCACAGCCTGTCCATTCGCCGGGCGCTCTTCATGCTTCCGTCGCACAGCCTCGCGGAGCGTGTTTGCTCCGTCTGGAGCTGTATCGGTTTCCTGGAATACTGCGCCTTCGCGCAGCCGGAGCGCGGTTGCAGCTTCTCTCATGGTGCTGCTTCCTTGGTGGCGGCAGGTTGGTAGGCCGGATGCCAGGCCAGGGCCCGTGTCTCGATCTTCCGCGTGATGAAATCGGCCAGCTTGCCGAGCAGCGCGTAGACGATGATGCCGAGGACAACGATGTCGGTCTGCAGGAATTCGCGCGCGTTCATCGTCATATAGCCGATGCCCGACGAGGCCGAGATCGTTTCAGCGACGATCAGCGTCAGCCACATGATGCCGAGCGAGAAGCGCAGACCGACAAGGATCGACGGCAGTGCACCCGGCAGGATCACCCGCCAGAACAGGGCCAAGCGGCCGAGCCCATAGACGCGCGCCATCTCGATCAGCCGGACGTCGACGGTGCGGATGCCATGAAAGGTATTGAGATAGATCGGAAAGGCTGTTCCGACCGCAACAAGAAAGATTTTCGCTTCCTCACCGATGCCGAACCAGAGAATGACGAGTGGGATCATGGCCAGGTGCGGCACGTTACGCAGCATCTGCATCGACGAATCGAACGCCGTCTCGGCCGGCCGCGAAATTCCGGCCAGAACGCCGAGGACGAAGCCGATACCGCCGCCGATAACGAGCCCCTTCAGCGCCCGCTCCGTCGAGATGGCGGCATGGGTGAGAAGCGAGCCATTGCGGAGGCTTTCCCAAAAGGCGGCGGCCACAGCGCTCGGAGCCGGTAGCAGGCGGGTCGACATTATTCCGCTGCGCGAAGCAATCTCCCATACGACCAGAATCCCTATCGGCAACGCCCAAGGGGCCAGGAGCTTGAGCGCCGCGGCGCCTGCGTCTTTAAGCTGTGACGGCCGTGCCATGATCAGGATGCCTTCCGCGCGGCCGGCCTGATTTCATTGGCGATGGTCTCGCCGAACGGGCCGGTATTGACGGAAAGTGTCGTCTTTTCGGGCGCGTGCGCGAGTGGAAGCAACGGAAAGACGAGCTCGGCGAAGCGATAGGCCTCCTCGAGATGCGGATAACCGGAGAGAATGAAGGTATCGATGCCGATCGCCCTATACTCTTCCATTCGTGTCGCGACCTCCTCGGGCGAGCCGACCAACGCGGTGCCGGCGCCGCCGCGGACCAGGCCCACGCCTGCCCACAGATTTGGGCTGACCACGAGCTTGTCGCGGCGGCCCCTGTGCAACGCGCTCATCCGGCTCTGACCAACGGAGTCCATGCGTGAAAACACGGATTGCGCCTTGGCGATCGTTTCTTCGTTGAGATGCGCTATAAGGCGATCGGCCGCTGCCCAGGCTTCCTCCGACGTTTCGCGAACGATGACGTGGAGCCGGATGCCGAAGCTCAGCTTGCGGCCGTGCTTCCGCGTTGCCTCCTTGACCCTCGCGATCTTCTCCTCAACGAGCGTTGGCGGCTCGCCCNAGCTTGCGGCCGTGCTTCCGCGTTGCCTCCTTGACCCTCGCGATCTTCTCCTCAACGAGCGTTGGCGGCTCGCCCCAGGTCAGATATTTGTCGACCGTCTCAGCGGCGACTTCGATGCCTTCCTCCGAGGACCCGCCGAAGTAAAGCGGCGGATGCGGCGCCTGAACAGGCGGAAACAGCAACTGCCCGCCTTCCAGGCGGATGTGCTGGCCGGAAGTGTTGACCGTCTCGCCTGCAAGCAGCGCCTTGTAGGCATGGAGAAACTCGCGGGTGATTTCGTATCGATCGGCGTGGCTTGCGAAGATGCCATCGCCCTTGTTCTCGACCGGGTCACCGCCTGTGACGACGTTGACCAGCAGGCGGCCGCTTGACAGCCGGTCGAGTGTCGCGGTCATCCGCGCCGCCACCGTCGGCGGCTGCAGCCCCGGCCTGACCGCGACCAGGAATTTCAGCCGCTCGGTCGAGGTCAGCATCGCCGAGGCGACAATCCAGGAATCCTCGCAGCTTTTTCCCGTGGGCAACAGCACGCCGTAGTAACCGAGCTGGTCGGCAGCTTGGGCGATCTGGCGCAGATAGGGGAGATCAGTGGCACGGCCTCCCACAGCCGTGCCGAGGTACCTGCCGTCTCCATGAGTCGGCAGGAACCACAGCACGTTCACGCGGTCGGGAGAAAGATCGGCGGACACGTTCACGACTGCGGCTTCTTCACTGCATCGGCGATCGAGATGGCGGCCGGGATCAGGCCGAGTTCGAAGAACACGTCAGCGATCTTCTGCTGTGCGGCTACCACCTCCGGCGTGATCGGCTTCACGCCATAGGAGCGCCGTTGGACGGCGACTTCGAGAACATCCGCAGGGATGCCGAGCGCGGGCGAAAACTGTTCGGCCACATCGCCGCGATTGGCATTGATCCATGTGTCGATCTCCCCGAGCGACGCCACGATGGTGTCGACCACCTTGGGGTGGGTGTCGACGAAGTCGCGCGAGGCGAGATAGAATTCGTGGTTGTCCACCACGCCGCTGCCGTTCGCCAATTGGCGGGCACCGGTGGCTGCTTCCGCGGCCGCCAGAAATGGCTCCCAGATTACCCAGGCATCGACAGCCTGCTTCTCGAATGCGGCGCGTGCGTCGGCAGGCGGCAGAAATGAGACTTCCACGTCAGAATAGGCCAACCCGGCTTTCTCCAGCGCCTTGACGAGAAGGTAATGGACATTCGAGCCTTTGTTCAGCGCGACCTTCTTTCCCTTCAGGTCGGCGACGGTCTTGAGCGGGCTATCCTTGGGGACCAGGATCGCCTCGGCTTCAGGCGCCGGTGGCTCATAACCCACATAGACGAGTGGAGCACCTGCAGCCTGCGCGAAGATAGGCGGCGCTTCGCCAGTCGTGCCGAAATCGATAGAGCCGATGTTGAGTGCCTCGAGCAACTGCGGCCCGGCCGGGAATTCCGTCCACTCGACCGTGTAGCCCTCAGGCTTCAGCTTTTCCTCAAGGAGCCCCTTTGACTTAAGCAGAATGAGTGTGCCGTACTTCTGGTACCCGATACGGACGGTCTTGTCTTCCGCATGAGCTGCGGTCGCCGCCCCTAGCGCTATGCTGCCGGCGAGTGCGAGCTTCGCAAGGTAGCTTATGAAGGCATTCATCAATCGGACTCCTCTTCCCAACGTCAGTACAGGACTTTGAAATTAGCTGGCATGAAGCATGCCGCAGTGGCGGGCGCTCACAGACAGGAGCGCAGTCGGGAGTGCCCGATTTCGTTGAGCGTAACGGGCGGGAGGAGCCCTCACAAAGGATATTCGACTATTTTGATAGAATTTATTGGGAACAGTTTTCCTTTGGAGGAGAGGACCGGCAAAGCACCGGCCCGTGCCCGAACAAGCAAGCGCCACCTGGCGTCACGTCGACGAAGGCTGGCTGAGCAATGCGGTCGCGAGGCGCTGGCATTGAACGCGGATGTCCGGGATCGCTTCGATCTCGAAAAAGGTGCCGCGGGTAAGCGGACCCACTGCTGAAACGCGATCGTTGCGGATTCCCTCCCGGCTGATCAGGGCGCCGTCCGTGGAGACGTCGAGGCCGATATGAAGCCGATCCGGTCGTGCCATGCCTGCAGCCAAAAGCGATCCGATTAGCGGATTTGAGCTCTTTTCAGGGTCGGCGATGACGCCCGCGCAATCGTAGATGCGCGCAACCCGAATTTCGTCGACGATTAGGCTGTTTCGACGTTGCAGCCTGGCCGCGAAGCCCTTCTCGACAGATCTCACGTCAAGCACCCGGCCGGCGATCACGCACAGCCGACCATCCGCGATCGCCTCGGAGAGCCGCTCGCTAACTTGCGGCGCCATGCGGTGCCTGTGGATGTCCCACCAAGCCTTCAGATGCCTGAAGAATTGGCACTTCGAGGCATCCGACCAGCTCTGCCAGATCGACTGATTGTGCGGGCGCAACCCATCCACGACATCGCGCCAGTTACCTCCGCGCGCCTCAGTCGCGGTAACGAGATCCCGGAACCAGCGCGCGAATTCCGGCGGCCCGCTGCCGAGTGGAACATCGGCTTGCTGAAGAACCATGGGGGTAGTCTTGCTGTGCACGGCCGGAAGCAGTCCGCGGCGTGAAACAGCGACGATTTGGCCGTGGTGCCCGGCAAGCATCAGAGACAGGCATGTATCGACCATGCTGAGGCCGCTGCCGATGATGAGGACTTGATCGGCTGGATCGGGCAGGGCGGCGTCATCTGCCCCTGACGGCGCAAGCAAGGACTGACTGCTGCTCGCCTTCTGATCGTGTCCCGTCGCCAGAACGCATCGCTGCGTCACAACGCTTGAACCATCCGCCAGCCGCAGTTCCAAATACTCATCGCGCTCAACGATTCCGACGCATTCCTCGTCGATTATTCGCAATCTTCCGTATGAGCCCTCGTTCGAAGTCTCATGCAGCAGCTGTCCGAGATATTCGCCATACAGGCGACGGGGAGCGAAATAGGTCGTCGGATCATCGATCTGGATATTGCGAGCTCGCAGCCAATGCACGAAATGGTCGGGATCGTCGGCGAAGGCGCTCATGTTCGAGGCCCGGACATTGAGAAGGTGATCCGGGAGGTCCGTCGAATAGGCTAAGCCTCGCCCAAGCGAGGTGCGCTTTTCGATAATGACGATGTCGAGGTTGGGATCGCGACTGCGCAGGAGATGCGTCGCCATCAGCACGCCGCTTGCACCGCCGCCGATGATTGCAATCGAGCTCGCCGATACCGTGGGGCCGGCCAAGTTCCATTTTCGGCGATGGGTTACCGTCATCAACGAGCGATCTCCGTGCGGCTCGCGAGCGTGGGGCGCGACCCGGGAGGGGAACAAGGAGAAATCCGACACGCTCCGGTTAGGTGTGATTACCAGGCGGCGTCGAGATTGCGTAGACGCTCGACACAGAGCGCCCGCAACACGCGCGCGGCATCCGCATAGGTCAACTGCCCTTCGCCAAAGGCAAGAAGCCTCTCGGGGATCGCCGCGGCGACATCCTCCAGAATGCGAATCGGAAGGAGATCCGAACAGCTACGCATACGCCCGAAAACCGAGCTGATTGGGACCAACTGACCTTCGAATTCGACCAGCGGTTCGCCCGTATCATGCTCCCAGCCTTCATAGGCGTCGAGGGCATCGGAGAAAGCCTGATGCAGATAGATCGGTGCGTGGCCTTCGTGCAGTGCGGGAAGCAAACGCGTCATCAATTCCTCCTGTGATCTGCTAACAAACGCAAGCGAACTCATGAGATTCACACGCCGGAACTGGCCGCCCAACAGCCCGGTCCTGATCTTGAAATCAACGAAAGTGGGCAGGCCTACCAATGGCCGTACATGCAGAGATAGAAGCTTTCGTCACGCTCTGGCAGGCGTGAACGCTCTTCCCCTTGTCGGACGACTTCTTTCGGCGCGGGCGTATCAGCCGCCGCTTCGCGGCTTTGCGAAAAGAACATCCGGAGTCGGCTCCAGACATCCACTGCAGCTAATCCGAGAAATGTCTGCGTCATCGTCACCTCCTGCTATGCAAGCACGAATGGGTGGTAGGCGTTCAGGCATTTACCTGACCAGTATGACTCCGGAGAGCAGGAAGTCAACAATGTCTACTATTATTATAGACATTAACTTGTCGACCGGCTACTTCGCTCGTGCTTCCGCAACTCGATGAGCATGGCACCACACCGAAGAGGCACAGGGTGGCGAAATTCGACTGCACGGCGGTCGCGGAAGCATACGGAACGATACGGGAAGGCTTTTGATTTTGGCCCACGAAAAAGACAACGAAATCAATAATCTGAATACGCCCTCAGGGGCCACCATTGTGGTTATTCATCAATGGCTTACTGGATGGTTCGCCAAGCAGCGGCTTGCGCGTCACCAGCCGCACGACTCGGTCCATGCCCTGTACTGCCACGCGTACTTGCGATGCCCCACGCGAATAGAGCTCGGCGTGATCGATGTTGTCATGGCTAAGCACGTCCATGAGCTGCCTGGTGGATGCCTCGGCTTCGGCGAGATAGACGCCATCGACTTCCTTAGTCCGTGAAGCGTCAGGCCGTCGCGTCATATCACAACTGGCACGTGGTCGTCCTTCAAGCCGAGAATTGGGCGGTCTGGATCAATTTAACAAAGCCTGAGGCTGAGCTTTTGCGGCCGCTTCCAGCCGAATCCCTCGCGGTGGAAGCAGTTCGCCCCCGAAAGCTCGTGACTTAGCGGATATCGCGCCCCCTGACATCTAATCCCGGAGCAGATCGAACATCAGCTTGAAGAAGCGGTCTGCATCGACTTCCTGCGCGATGCGGGCATTGTCCCTTTCGCCACGCTCGCCCCAGAAATCGGCAACGGATTGGCGCGTCATCCCATTAGTCCGCTTCCTGAGGCAGTCTTCTTAGGCCTTCGCCAGCTTGGCCGACGCCTTCTTGGTTCGCGCCATTCTAGTTCTTCTGGCGAATTGACAGCGTTGCGATCGAAAGCAGAAACAGGCGTGGTGCCAGCGTAATCCTGTATCAAAGCAGACTTGGGTCCAGGAAACTGAAAGGGAAGTGTCGGGATTGGGAGGATAGCTCGGGTGAGGATTTATCCGGTCATCATGCCGACCGCATAGCGCTGCATACCAGCGACGCGATCGACACGGCGCGGCTGCTGAAGAGCACGATGAGGTTTGGCCCTGACCGGATCGTCGTCGGCAAGGTCCGCGACGGGGCCGCGCCGACGCTGCTTAAGGCCTCGAACACCGGCCTTCCCGCTTAACGCGGATACACGGCCCTAATGAGAACTGCTAGTGCAGCACTGCCTACGACCCCGCACAGAAGGGCGGGGCTGATGTAAAAGTTGAAGATCAAGGCGATGAAGAAGCACACGATGCCAGTGGTCGCGACCGTGATCACATCCAGTAATTCGTCTTCCATGACCAATTATCCTTGGTCTGCCATGGCGCCACTCGGCCGAAGGGGAGGGGGCACGAACCCAGCGGCGATAGCGGTGCCTTTGCCGGATTTGCGCCGCCGCGACGACTAGGCCGCTGCAGACGTTGCCGGAGGGCGAAGCGAAAGCGTGCAGAACCGTCGGGCGTTCTGTCAATCGCTCGCATTGGCATTGGCAACTTGGAAGGCGTTGAACGTCGTTGCGACCAGATCGGTTGTGTAGATCGTCTCGCCGTCCTTTTCGTAGGATGAGTTGTTTATGCGGCCTTCAGCTATTACCGGCTGGCCTTTGGAAACGTTCTCCTTGATCCAGGCTGCCTGATCATCGAACACGGTGACGGTGACCCAATCTGTCCTCGTTTCCTTTTTCCCGGCGTCGTTGGTCCAATGGCGGTCGGCAGCGATGCTGACCTTGACCGCCTTATTGAAGCTGGTGACGCTGCCTACGTTCCCGGCAACGGTGAAACGGTTGATGCTGCGCATAGTAGGATACCTTCTGTAATTAGGTGGCTCGATTTCCGTTCGCACGTCAATTAGAGTGTCATCATAGAATCGGCGGAAGCAGCAGTCAGATGTCGAGATTGAACCGGGCCCGCTGCCTCAAGCCCTTGGCGTCAGTGTACTCGACGTACCAAGGCTTTGACCGCACCGGCCGCGGCATGCTGATGGTCTTCTGGCAACTGTCGCCGTCACGCCGGGTGGTGACTGGCTTGAAGATGGGCCTGCCGTTGCGATGGTTGAAGCACAGATTCTCGCGCTTCTCGCACATGTTTGGTTTTGAGCGGTTGCCGTCGTGCCCGACGTCGCTGTAGCCGACGGTCCAGCCTTCCGGGCAGTCGTCATAGACGTCTTTCCGCGCCGCGGAGGAACTCGCGGCTGGACACGTCGGCCAGGAGAAACCCGGAAGCTTCATGGCCCCGAGGAGCCGGTACATGGGCGGGTGGCAGCTTGGGGTGGCTTGCCAGTTCCCGGAGACGCACAGCAGAACCTGACAGCCCCATTCGGAAGCCGGCGCGCTGCTGGCGTAGAGGGAGCCGACTGCAATCGCAGCGGCATAGAGCAGAGATTTGGTCAATGGGAGCTCCTTTCACGGACGTCGCAGTTAATACTTTAATTGATTTCTTGCGACCGCGAAAGGAGGTTTGTATGGGGTTGGACGGCGGTGGAAAAATACGATCCGAGAAACGTTTTGGACAATCCAGAGCGCGATGTCATGCAGGCGCAAATAGCGGCAAAACTCGACGAAGTACGACAGCGGCGCAATCTCTCGAATCGAGATTTCGTGGCGCTGATCAAGAGCTTTGCTAGCGAAAAGGAATTCTCCTATCGCACCTACTATTTGACGATGCGCCAGGAGCAGAACCTGACACTCGCGACGGTCGCGTTATTTGCACGGGCCCTTGAAATCAGCGTCGCTGAATTGCTGGTGCCGCCGGCAGTCCTGGAGCCATCCATGAAGCGACTCGACGTCCAGCAGATCAAGGACAACATCGCGCGCGCGATAAGTGGCTTCCGCAGCCGCAAGGACATGATGAAGAAGGATGTTGCCGACCTGATCGGCATCTCGACCGTCACGTATTACAAGATCGAGCAAGGGCAACAGAACCTGACGCTGGCGATAATCGGCATGATCGCCAAAGGGCTTGGCGTGCCGACGGCCGCTCTGCTCCTCGGCCGCGTCCCCTAGCGCTGATTTTTGCCTTGCCGGGCGCAAGCGGCTCCGGCAGGCTTGTTCAAAAGCCCCCTTTGCGGCGGTTCGACTGGGTGCGGACTGATTGGGTTAGGCGTCCGAGCCGTCAGCCGGACGGTGGTTTGCGTCTAGCAAACCGCTGAAAGCGGCCCGAAGGGCCATCCGCCCGGCTGTAAGAAGGCTGTCCGCCTTTCTGTTTATTGCCGAAGGTTCCTGAGGACGCCGCTTTTTTGAACCCAGTCGGACAAAAATTAAGGCCGAGGTTCGGCCGAAATTTTTTGAGCCATGCGAGCCAGCGCCGGCACTGGATTTTTACCAGGTTCGGCAGATGTCTGGCGCGCCATTGCGGGCGGTCTGTGATGTCGAGCAGGCCAAGACGGCGGGCCCGGCGCAGCGCGTTGCGGACGGTGGTGACGCCGACGCCGGCGCGGTCGCCGATCTCCTTGACGCTCGATCCGCAAGAGCCGTGCTGACGGCAATCCGAGGCGACAATGTAAAGCACAGCCCGTTCACCCTCCGTGAAGCGATCCCGCACATTTGGAGGTAGGGCGGCCATATCGCCCAAGCGCCGTTTCCTCGCCCATCGAACGGGGCAGCGCGACCCGCTCGCCGCCTGGTGGCGCGACTGCTCGGATTTCGGACGCTGCGGAAAGTAGGTGCGCGCCGGCGGCAACCGGGCTTCGCGCGCCCCTTGCAGCAAGGAGCGCCGCGAACAGGCGGCCTCGCTGAGCTCTTGCGCCTCCTGGTCGCTCAAGGCGCCCTCGGCCAGCCCTCGCCAGACAAGCGCAAGATAGTGGTCGATCTGCTTGACCGTCGTGATGTCGGCAAGCCACTGGGCCATTTCGGTGTGTATGGTCACCACGTCTTTCCCTTGCTTGCGGCAAAGAAAATCCGTGGCGCGAAAGCGCATTTTCCTGTTGCGACTGTCAGGGGAAGCAGCTAGATTTTGCCATCTTGTTTTGGTGGCAATTCGACGGAATTGGCGTTCCGTTCTAGGTACGACCTCTTGGAAATCCGGCCTTCGCGCCGGGTTTTCTTTTTGCCTATCAGTTCTCCTGCGATTCGATGATTTGCCACCCTAAGCGGCTGGGTGCATAAGTTAAAGTAAAAACCTGATCGCCGACAACCTCGGCTTACCCTGCGCCGCCTGGCCCAAATCGGCTTTGCGCCGTCGGCGCATCCGTTCCCGACCGATCGCCTTCGCTGCACAGGGGAGGGCGGCTTTCGCCGCCCCTGTCGTTAACTATTCGTCGCTGTCGTCAGTGTTTTCATTCGCTTCGGTGCGAGGATGGACGCGGGTGAATATCGCCGCGATAACATCGGTCGTGTAGACCGTCTTGCCGTCCTTTTCGTTGGACGAGCTTGCCAACCCGGCCTTCCACGTAAAAGCCGTCGCCAACGTTCACGTTGTTCTTGATCCAGTCGGCGCGCGTGCCGCTCAGGATCGTGACTGTAAGGCGAAAACCGGGAGGGGGACCACTCACCCGAAGGGCCGGCGCAAGATTCTCGCATGCGGATCCGCAGCCGATCCTGCACGGAGTCGGCGAAGCCGCGGAGGAAGAATGGGGGGATGCCGGTTTTCGCCTTTTTGGGGAGAGGGGCAGAGCCCGCCTTTCCCCTCTAGCGACAAAGGAGTTGATACTTTAACATCGCTGCATGAGCGGCGCCCAACAGATCGCGGACATGTATTTTGAGGAACTGCGCGAACGCGCAGAGCGCGAGGGGATTGACGCTGCGTTGCATGTGGCAGCGATGACGCTGGCGTTCTATCAGAACAGCGCCAGCACTGGATTTCATCGGCGACAAGGGCCGTTGCTGGTCACGCCGACGACTGCGGTAAACGGGCCGGAAGAACCATGAACAATGACAGCGTGTCACTCTTTCGAATGCGTGCGATCGCCCCCGCAGCGATCATCACTCTGCTGGTGCCCGGATTCACGTTTGCGCAGGCAGGCAATCCGATGTGGCAGTCAGGGTATAATTGGACGTGCGAAGCGACGGCCCGCACGATCTGTGAGCGAGACGGGACTTGCAAAATCGGCGATGCAGGCGGTGTGAAGTTCGAGATCGAATATGAAAACAGCCGTGCGCTGTTTCCCGACGGGACGGTGAAGATCAAGCGACACTACCGGCAGACGGTCAATGACAGTCCCCTGCAGGCGGAGGTGAAAGTCGAGCTGGCGGACAACCGCGTCCTGTGGTTAACGGCGGTCGATGCGAGCCGCACCTACTCGCAAGCCTGGACGGGAGCCATTGTCGAACCGAAAGGAGGGGTCGTGCTTTCGATCACGCAAGGCGTTTTTTGCCTTCCAGAATCTGCGGGAATGCCAAAGGGATGACACCGGACAGTTTGACCCGAAGGCAGCGTCGAGAACTCCGATGGTGGGCCGCTGAACTTGGCAAGGATCAGCAAGGCAGCGTGCCTTGCGTATCGTGTCACGGCGTCGGGCTGCAGGCGCTCGAAAACGATCGCGACGCGCCGTGATCAAGAACGATGTGGGATACGCAGCTGAGCCTTGCCGCCGTTGCGCCGGCATGAAATTTTTTCGCCGCTAGGGGAACTGTTCCCGTCCAATCGAAACCAGCCAATCGCCGCGTCCAGACCGGCAAACAGCCAAATTGTTCACCTTTGGGACGTTGTCGCTCCCCACAGCATCCCCGGATTCACATGAGAGAAGGCGAGTAAGACTGTGCCGGTCCGCCGGGCCGACTTGTCAGCAGACGACAGAAACCGCTCAACGGCCGCGCCTTAGTAACCGCTTCAAGCTCAAACCGGCCAACAAAATGTAAGGCGGCATGGCGAGCGAATAGTGACCACAGTTTAATTCCAAAATATTCGGCCTAGCACCGGCGTTCTTCAGCCTCTGCATGAACCTCTCCGATAGCTCTGGCAACACCACTTTGTCTCTCTTAGCCAACACAACCTGAAGATCGAGATCAGGCCGTGCCAAACTATGCGCGTAATTCTCCAAGTTAAGTGGACCCCAAGCCCTTCTGAGATCGGTCAGCTCAATCTCAGGCTCAAGGCTATCGCGTATCGATCGTGTCGCGCGGCCTGTCCAAACCATATCCGCTAGACTCCCCGCCGTCAGAAACAACGAGGCTTTTGACACAGCCAGGTCGTGTGCCGCGACTAAGGCCGCAACCCAGGAACCTAAGCTCATTCCGAGAACCGAAATCTCTCGATAGCCTTCGCTTTTCAACCAACGTATGAGTTTTCGCCCATCCAACACTGCCTGCCTTACAGATTGGATCGTTCGACCGAGATTAGGGCTAAGCATATAGTCGGCGTGCACGGAGCCGGGTCGGCTGCGTTCGAAGTGATAAGGCATAGCAATCTCGACAACCGTGATGCCACGCTGCGAGAAAAAGTTGGCAATCTTACGGTTCCGAGCGCTTGCATTCCAATGGTGAAAAATCACCATCGCCTGATCGAACGACCCGCTTTCTGTGATTTTCGCCGAGACGACATTGTTTTGTTCGATATCAGTAGAAATGTCCGATGGAAATTTGAGCCACCCATCTAGCCTTTCAAAACCCTGATCACTCACACTCGGCTCATCGAAAAAGGCTGGATCAGCCACGGCTTGGTCCGCAAGGGCACAGAATTCCTCGATACTTGTTATCTTCTTCGCACCTGGAAAGGCGCGTTCCGCGTCAAGGACGAAATCCGTTGGTTTCTTCCCTTCCTCACCGCGAAGGGCCCGGCGTTCGTCCCAACGATCGAGCCAACTATGAAACACTCTGATTGTTTCCTAACTCGCTCGCTCGCCAGCGGCCAAATCCTGGATCGAACAGGCCGTAGAGTGCGACTAGCACTGAAATGGCCAGAAGGGTCGAAAAGCCGGCAAACGCGTCGATCAACAAGTAGCTGACAACAAGTAACGCCACGACCGCCGACATCTTCCACAAAGACGCATGAAATCGACCTCCGACACCTAATCGGATCGAGCCATACAGAAATACAAAACAGGTCGAAATAACGATAAGAAGGCTGCTGTAATGCGTCGGCATACGATAGCGGAACCCGGTGCTCACATCATCGCGACCTTGGAACATCGAAGACATATCGCCGACCAACCACGCCACAATATTCTCACCACTGGATGCCAGATAAGAGCTTTGGACCTTCATCCATATGGCGACCAGAACCCCCAAAACAGTACACCGAAAAACCCCACGCATCACTGTGAGGCCGGCTTCATTGAGCTCTTGCTGATGATCAACATGCGGCAGCTTCTTCAATCCGTCTCCAATTCTCCAAAGATCATGAACAACCGTATAGAGCAAAATGAGACCTACGAAGAAAAGATAAAACACCAGGCACATGTATAGGTAAGCGAGCCCCGTAAAAACGACTGTTTCGGGGACAGATATGACCTCAGGACGCACAAGAGCTATTTTTCCCCAATCCATGGCATAGTTGCCACCGCCCTTCATCAACGGGATCAAGGACACGCCGATCCATTGAAAAAGACCCGCGAACAGCAAGCAAATCAGAAAAACCGACCAATATGTGTACGAGGAAGCGTCAACGTTGCGCAACCAGGCGTCGTCGCTTTCCATCTGATCGCCGTGCGCTGCGAGCTTTCTGCGCCCCTCACTTTTCCAGAAGACCAGCAACTCTATAACGAAGAAGAAAAACAGCGGTAAGAACACCATAAAGTCGAGTGTCCAATTTGCGGCCCAAAGGAATCCAACCTGCTTAACGAGCCCGTCCGCTCGCTCGTAGGTGACGTTGTGGTTACCAATGATGTACGACAAAAAGCCGAGGGCGGTCATGCCGGCAAACACCGACGCCGGTAAATTCAGGGGAGATCCGTGACTAAAAAACGCCTCCGATTTCCTCGCCAAACTAAAACGCCGCCTCGGCCCCTTGGCGTCAGTATCCCGTGTCAGCTCTGCCGGGGAGTCTGTCTCGTCATCGAAGGCCGCAGTCAGTGCCGTATCTGGAATCTCCTGTGCAACGCTGCTTCCGGCTCTCTTCCATTCTCGTCTTGGCCGATAACCGCGATTGCGCCGCACTAAGCTCCATCTGCCATTCGCTAGTTGCGACCGGATCATCGCATCCAAAAATCCTCGCCAGCCAACGAATGTTGGCAGTGCTAATTCCCTTCTCGTTCTCTTGAAACCAAAGCTGCACCGTTCGCAGATCGACCCCAATCCGGTTGGAATCGATCTGTGAAATCGCCCCTGCGAGAAGCTCGGGCGTCCATGGGCCTGCAGGAAACCCGTCTTTGCCCAACGGCCTACCAGCACCCGCCGCGGCCAACCGCTTGAATATTTCTTTGAAATCACTTTCGTCTCCCGGCGGAGGGAGAAATATTTTTCCATTCTTAATCAATGGCTTACAGGCGCTGCTTTCGTTTCGTTTCGCTGGCCTTCGTATCCTATCGTGCCTTCGTCCTCAATCAACGTATTTATCAACTCGATGCAACTAAGTAGCGCGCTTCCGAGCTTTGGACATGCGCGCCCGGATGAAGGGTGCAACTGATTGATTTTGGGAAGGAACATGGCCGAAATCATTTCCTTGGAGCGGGCGAGGGACGCCCAACGTAGCTTCTCACCCCACAAGGAGGATGCGCGATATGGCTCTGGCTGTAATAACGTTTAATGGTGAACGCCTTGAGGATCCTATCACTGAAAGGCCGCTCACAACGATACTTCGACGGCATCGTCAGTTGAGAGAGCAGGTGGAGCGTCTGTGTCGGCGTCTCGTCGAGTGCGAGACGGAAAGTCGGTTTTCAGCGCGGCTCGAGATGCGACTGAACGAGCTCCTTGCCAAGGAAGAGCATGCACGGGACGAGATGCTTCGATTTGCGGTCGAAAGCATCGAGGATTGCGCTGCCAAGGCCGAGCACCTTCGGTGGTTGCTCAACGAGGGCGACAGCGGATTGGAAGACGCCGATTGGAATCTGCTGTTGCAGTCGTTTGTGAATAGTACCCCGGTGGCCGCCGGCGCTTTCTCCTAAGCTTGCGTGCGGACGCCAAAGGTGCCTGCCAGAAACGAAGGTTTTTCAGAAGGCGCCATCTTCGCCGTCGCGAAAGGGTGGAATCTTGCTGTCTGAGCCGACTGCCGGAATGCACAGGTAGCGCCATATCGCGACATTCATGGCGCTTCTCAAAAGCTGCCCTTCGCGCACGGCTCGAATCGACCCGATTGAGACGTAGAACGCTCCATCGCGGTATAGTCGAGGCGATGCCCCGGCCGGCGCGGTCGCGCATCATTCGTTCTCCGTAGACCGGCAACAAATCATCAAGCCTTGCCGAGCGCAACCGCATCGGGCCGCGGCGAATGCGTTCGGTACGCTCTTCGACAGTTTCTGATGATTGCGTGCCACAGGTGTCAATCACGTCGCAGTTCAAGACGGGCCTGCCCCGATGCAACCACCATTCGGGCGGCTTCAGGGCGACACGCGAAAGCACCTGTGGGATCGGGATCAGAACCAGCCTGGTCGATCAGGAATATGTCCTCATTACCTTGTCATGGACCGGCCCACCAGGAACTCTTTGGGTATGTGGCCGTTTCCTTGACATAAGGAAAAGCCCTATTGGAGGTTCACATGTTTATACGAATAGCAAGCGCGTCGGCGCTCCTCCTTGCTTTCGCTTCGCCGGCCTTTGCCGACTGCGGCCAGGAGTTGAAGGTGCTCGAGCCGAACGTCATCACCGCCGAAACGGGCGCAAGCCCTAATAAATCAGGCATTCCGGCAACGAAGCACCAAGAGGAGGTCCTGGCCGGCAAGCAGCAGGGCGGCAATCCTGAAACCACCGGATCAACGGCGGGAAATGTGAAGCCAACCACGCCTCATCAGGAGCAAGCGACTGGCACCCGTAGCGCCCAGAATGCCGAACATCCTAGCCAGCTGATGGCGGAAGCTCACAAGATGTCCCAAGCTGGCGACGAGCAAGGCTGCATGAAAAAATTGGCAGAACTCAAGGACGCCCTTGGCGTCAAGTGAACGCCAGATTGCCGGATGATTGCGCCAAGCATCAAGGCGCAACAGATGCATGAAGGCAGACACCACTAGGATCGCTAGTGGTGAAAGCCTGACGCTTGGTACTCGACGCATTTCTCCGAAGCTGACCGTCCCGCAAGGGCTCTCGAGTCGACCCCTTGCGGACGTTCCCCGAGGCAAGAGCCCGGGCAAGTCCTGCGCGATACTCGTCAGGCCACCCGTTCCACGGCCAATATCTTCGTTTCAGCGGCCTCTTCCAGAGAGATTTCCGCCTATCCCATCAATTTGGGATACAATCGGGAGAACAGGGCAGCCCCCCGCAGCCGAAGAGGAGAAGGGGCGTGGATATCGCGGCATGGCTACTGAGCCTCGGCCTGCAGCAATACGAGCCGGCTTTTCGCGAAAACGACATTGAAGCTGATACGCTTCCCCAGCTCACAGCCGACGATCTTGTGGCGCTCGGGGTCACATCGATTGGTCACCGCCGCAAGCTGCTCGCCGCCATCGACGCCCTGCGCGCTAGTTCGGATACAGCGGCTATCTCAACCACGCGATCCATGGCGGCGGTCTCAGGGACAGCCCCGCCGCCTGCCGAGGCTGAGCGGCGGCAGCTAACGGTCATGTTCGTTGACGTCGTCGGCTCGACGGCACTCGCAGGCCGCCTGGATCCGGAGGACATGCGCGAGGTGATTGGAGCCTACCATCGCAGTGTCGCTGACACAGTTGGCCGCCACGGCGGCTTCGTGGCGAAGTATATGGGCGACGGGGGCCTGGTCTANCCAGAGGCTGAGCGGCGGCAGCTAACGGTCATGTTCGTTGACGTCGTCGGCTCGACGGCACTCGCAGGCCGCCTGGATCCGGAGGACATGCGCGAGGTCATCGGAACCTACCATCGCTGCGTCGCCGAGACTGTTGGCCGTTATGGCGGCTTCGTGGCGAAGTATATGGGCGACGGGGTCCTGGTCTATTTCGGTTGGCCACAAGCTGATGAGGCCGATCCCGAGCGCGCTGTGCGCGCCGCCTTGGCTACGCTGGCGGAGGTCGGCCACGCCGCGCCAGCCGGCGAACGGCTGGTCGCACGCATCGGCATAGCCAGTGGCCTCGCAGTCGTCGGCGACCTGCTGGGTGCCGGGGCCGCACAGGAGCAGACGGTAATAGGCGAGACGCCAAACCTCGCCGCCCGCCTACAATCGCTCGCTGATCCTGGCTGCGCAGTGATCGACGCACAACACGGCGGCGCATTGGCGGCTTGTTCGAGTGCCGCAAGCTTGGCGAATTTCATCTCAAAGGCCTGTCTGGCGCTGTGCGCGCGTGGCAGGTGTTGGGCGAAGCCTTGGTTGAGAGCCGCTTCGCGGCAATGCATGCGGCCTCCCTCTCGCCGCTGGTCGGGCGCGATGACGAGCTCGAGCTGCTGCTGCGCCGCTGGCAGCAAGCAAAGGACGGCGAAGGGCAGGTGGTGCTCATCTCCGGCGAGCCCGGCATCGGCAAGTCCCGCCTGATCGCTGCGCTCGAGGAGCGCGTGGCCGGAGAGGCGCATCTCAGACTCAAGTACTTCTGCTCGCCGCATCATCGCGACAGCGCGCTACAGCCCGTCATCGCACGCTGGCAGAACGATGCGGGTTTCGTGCGCAGCGAGTCTGCGGACGCACGGCTCGACAAGCTGGAAGCTCTGCTTCTCCCATTCGGCGCAACTCGCGAAGAAGTGACGCTCATTGCCGAGTTGCTTGGCGTGCCGGGTGGAGAGCGGTATCCGCCCCTGGCTCTCAGTCCGGAGCGCAAGAAGGAGCAGACCTTCGGAGCATTGAACCGGATTCTGGACGAAAGGTCACGTCGGTCTCCCGTGCTGATCCTGTTCGAGGACGCGCATTGGGCCGACCCAAGTTCGCTTGAGCTGTTGGACAGGTTAATCATGCGTGTGGCCTCTTTGCCAGTGATGGTGATCATCTCCTTCCGGCCAGAGTTTCATGCGCCTTGGGTCGGCCAAGCCAGCGTGACCTTGATGGCGCTGAGTCGGCTTGGCCCTCGCCAGGCGACGACGCTCGCAAGTCAGGTTGTCATCGGTCAGACGCTTCCGGCGGGGATGCTGGAGCGGATCGTGGCACAGACCGATGGCGTACCTCTCTTCATCGAGGAATTAACGAAGGCCGTGCTGGAGCGCGCCAGCCAGCCCGATAGCTTAGGCTCAGCGCTTTCGGTGCCGAGCACCTTGCAGGCTTCACTGATGGCACGGTTGGATCGGCTGCCAAGCGCAAAACAGGTGGCACAGATCGGCGCGGTTATCGGCCGAGAGTTCAGCCATGAGCTGCTGGTCACGGTGGCGGAAATTCCCGAGGCGGTATTGACGCAAGGATTGGACGAGCTCGTAAGCGCCGGTCTCGCGTTCCGGCGCGGCACCCCGCCCGAAGGTATCTACTCATTCAAACACGCGCTCGTTCAGGATGCCGCCTATGTGAGCCTGCTGCGTAGCACGCGTCAGAAGTTGCACTCGCGGATCGCCAGGGTGCTGGAAGAGCGGTGGCCGGACGTATTCAAGGATCTGAGTGCCGACAAGAGTCTAGGCTACTTGGGAGAAGGAGTGGCGAACGACGTCATCGCGATCCTCTCGCGCTTTTCTGACATTGCGGTCGTATCGCGACCCTCGTCCTTTGCTTACCAGGGCAAGGAAGGCGATATCCGTCAGATCGGCAAAGAGCTGGACGTTGGCTATGTCCTCGAAGGCAGCGTGCGCAAGGAAGGCAATAGGGTGCGGATCGTTGCGCAACTCATCAACGCCAATACGGGGGACCATGTCTGGGCAGACCGCTTCGACAAGGCCGGATCCGACCCATGGGCGCTTCAGGATGAGTTGACCGGCAAGATTGTGGGGGCGATGACGGGCGAATTCGGAGCCATTCGCAAATCGGACTACAGTCAGGCCTGGGGCAAGGACAGCACTAACTTGGCTGAATACGACTACTACCTGCGCGCGGAAAGCCAGCTGAACCTCTACACGAAGGAAGGTATCGAGCGTTCAGGTGAGATTTCGCGCGACGGGCTGCAGGTTTTCCCCGGCTCTCCCCTGTTAACCGTGGAGTTGGGGTGGTCTCACTGGTTGAAAGTTGCGCTGTTTTACAGTTCTGACCCGCAGGCTGATCTTCAGGAGGCGGAGCGACTCGTAAACCAGGTTCTTTCAAACAAGAACCTAAGCCCGCAGGTGGCGAGATTGGCGCACTGGCTCCACGCGTGGCTTCTGACGGTCAAGGGGGACCATGATAGGGCCGTTGCGGAAATGAACAAAGCCATCGCGGCGGCACCCTATAATGCCTTCACCCTCACGGATGCAGGAAGTATTTTCTTACAAGCCGGTCAACCCGAAAAGGCGCTGGAACTGACCGACGCTGCAGCCGCGCGGGATCCGGGGTTGTCCTGGTTCTTTAACTACGTGCGAGGTTTCATCTTTATCGTGCTTGGTAAGAACGAAGAGGCAGTTGAGGTCCTGAAGACCACGGAATTCGCCGACGCTCCGTTACAACTCGCCATCGCCTATATGCGTCTTGGGCGCCAAGCAGACGCTCGCGCTGCCGTCGAGAAGATGCTCAAGTCTACCCCGGGTGTGACGATCCAGTCGTGGCGGCACGCCTGGAACTTCCGAGACCCTTCCATTCTCGATCAAGCCGCCGCAGACCTTGCGCGCGCCGGCCTTCCGGGTAGCCCGACTCAATAGCCTAAGGGAATGATGTTCAGCCTTCGACGCCCTACATCGGTTATGCATCTGTCTTATGTCCGCTTTCCACCCCCGTTCAGGCCTTTCCAACTCCCTGAAGGGAAGGACAGCAAAGGGTCATGGGCGTGAGTTCGGCCGAGCGCGAGCGAACTTCCGCAAAGGTGAAGGTTTTTCGCGTTCGACGTCCGAGGGGAATTGATCGATCGAACAGGTCCGCGACAAGTGCGACAAGCCCGATCCGGGCGGTCGCACTGGCATGCCCTGGCTGTAACGCGGACGGCAGTGCGACCCATCCTGACAGGAATGCGCCAACTGTCGTGCTACGATGAGAGCGGTCGGCCGGTGTTTACGATACCGATCTGCCAGCCTGCCATGAAGTGAAGAGGAGAGTTCACCATGTCCGGGATCAACCGCCGCGCCTTGCTTCTCAGCTCCGGCAGCGCCGTCATCGCCTCGACGATTGCGGCAACGGCTTACGCCGGAGAGCCGCGACGCCGGGACCGGGAACCGTCCCGCGACCTGCGGGCACTGATAAAGGCGCACAAGGCAACGTACGCGGCGTTCGGCAAGGCAATCCAAGAAAAGGACGGCAGTAATCGCGAACACGACAGAGCCAGCCGGGCCGAGGAAGGGGCACTGCTGGCTGTCTGTGCCTATCCTGCGGTCAGGGAAGGTGATCGCCGGGCCAAGGCCAGATATCTTTTGAGGATCGAGGGCCGCGGCGAGCTCGACTTGGCAGAGCACATGCAGGCTCTTCTCCGTTCGACAATGTGGAAAGGATAGGGGACCGGCTTCCGCATCGCGGAACTTGGACGTCCGTACCTTAATCAGAGCTTCGACAATGGTCGATGTTGCCGCCAAGGCGGCCTATGTGCGGACGCTGCTACGCGACGGTGCGAGCGGTCTGGACGAGAAGGACTGGGAGACGCTTTTGCAGTCGTTTTCAGATCATGACGGCTATTGATAGAGCGAGGCCATCCAGCCGCTCGGGGTTTTAGAAAAGCCGACGATGGATTGTCTCTTCCTTTGGCCGCCGAGACCGTCATAGGTAACGTCAACGGCGCATCGTACACCGGGTCCCAGGGTGTCTTTGTCGCATTCCCCCAACGACAATTGTAAATTCGGCCAATCATTGGGCTTGGCAGCTTGAAGCGACGCGCGAGCTTCTTCCTCTGTGGGAATTTCCAATTGGGAGTTTCCAGGCACCGACGATGTTAGTGCATAGGTCCCGCCAACTCCTATGGCGATACCGATCACGAGAGCGATGGCGCAGGATGCGATGCTGTTCATGAATACCAAAGACCAACGAGCAAATCGCCTAAAGCGGGAAATTGATTGCAAAGCCATGTGAGCGCCAGAAGGAAAAGGATGGCGGCTACAGCCCAACCGTTACCGCTGTGGAGATCGGCGAGATCGCGTTCAGCTTGCTTTTGCGCTTCCAGCCCCTCCGCATGCACGATTGTCATAGGGCGATTGTAGTGAGAATCTGGCATGGTCACTGGCCAGCTCCTTTCGTAGCCGTGGGCTGCGAGGTCTGCAGAAGCGCCTGGACGGGATGTGGGAATTTATAGGCCCACAAGCCCTCACTCGCGCCTTTTGCCGTCAGTTCCGCAACAACATAGCCCATGTTGACGGCGTTGCCATCCGGATAGGTTGCCGCAAAGGCGAAGCCAGAAGAAATCATGGCTGTGCCAACATCGATCGTCGAACCCTCGATCTCGGCGGCGCAACTGCGAAAATCGCGTCGTCCCGCGCTCGCCCGATCGGTTGGCAAGTCACTGCCGCCGTCTGAAACAAGCCTCCGAGCTGGGCCAGCGAAAGACTTCCGCAGTCGTGTTTGTTACCGGCAGCGTCCGTAGCTATGCCGCCGCGTATACAGGACTGGACGCCATATAGGCGGTAGACCTGACCATCGGACTCCCAGGTGTCGCCGGTCTGCAACGTGATATTCTTGGGAACGGCGAAGCTCGATGCCACCTGCTGGCCATAGGCCGGAAGCAAGATTGCGGCGATTGCCGTCGCCGTCAAAAGAATATTATTGGCTCGAATTGCCAAGTCCCATTTCCTTTCCCATGACCGCCGACTCGAGGAGATCGGGACGAAGTGGCTTGCCGTCCTTGCCTACGGCAATCTGAGCAAAACCTTGGAAGACCATGGAGTCGTCGTCGTCGGCGACGAGGAATGGATCGTTGTTCGATCCTTCGCCAACGCGAGCGAAACAGGACACAGGGTCGGGCGTTCCAGGCGTCGATTGCAGGACCAGCGTCTTGCACAGAATCACGCTGGCGCGCTCGTTGTAGATCGTGCCGGCGTCGTCTTTCGCGGCGTCCTTGCAATCCCACGTCTGCACCCGATTGTAGATGACCTTCTTGGACGGGCACGACGTGAGGCCGCGCAAGACATATTCGACGCCGTTGATCTTGCGATGGGTCGCGTCGATGATTTCGACGGGAGACGAGATCTCGTCGACGTCGCGAGCGACGAGCTTGCCGGATGCATCGTAGCGTTCAAGAACGAAGACCTTTTTGTGAGGTTCGGCGAACTGGCTGAGATATTGAACGCTCGGTTCAGCGAAGGGTGACGGCTCGTCCTGGGCGGATGCCGCGCTCATCAAGGCAGCGGCGGCAACCAAGGCGGAAACGAACATTTTCATGACGGTATTCTCCGTTCTATGCCTGCATTTGTGCGCGGCCGACCGAAAGCGTCAAGCGGCTGGCGCGGGCAGCGCCGAAGGCGCAACACGGGCCGCTTGGACGCGCCGAGGTCGCCCGCGCTATGGTCAGCAGCAAAAGGGGCGAATTACCGACGAGAAAGAAAGCCATGGTTGTAGTCGCTTGTTGACGAGCAGGATTGGCGCGGTTATGACGTAAGTTAAAGTAATAACCGGAGCGACGCAATGGCCAGAGTTTCGTTCGTCGGAATTCTTGTGGCGGGGGTTGCGCTAGCAACACAGGGCCATGCGCAGGATGCCGTCTCTCGGCAGGCTCTGCAACCGGTAAATGTAGCAGCACGCATGGCAGCGGCGTTTCGGAACGAGAAGCCTGCCGCGCACACCGTGACGTTGAGTCATCAGTCGCCTGAGACGCAGTCGCCAGGGGCAACCGAGTGTCCGGCAGTCGACAGCAAGGCCGTAAGCGACCTCGTGCGCGCGGTGGCGGCGGAGGAAGGCGTCGATGCTGACCTGGCCGATGCGGTGGCTTGGGTCGAAAGCCGGCACGGCGCCGCGCGCAAGCAATCGTCGGCAGGCGCCGTAGGGATCATGCAGCTGATGCCGGGAACGGCGGGCGATCTTGGCGTTCGTGACAGGTGTGATGTCGAGGCGAACGTTCGCGGCGGCATCAAATATCTGAAGCAGCTCTACGGTGAGTTCGGCGACCCACTGTTGATGCTCGCCGCATATAACGCTGGACCCGCAAACGTTCGTCAGAGCCGGGGCATTCCGGAGTTTCCGGAAACAGCCGGCTACATCATCAAGGTTCTCAACCGCTGGAAGCTGTCAGCCATGGTCGGCTCGTCGCAGCCGGCGAACGTGTCTGAGATCAATGGAGAAGGGAAACTCGAAAATGCGTGGAAGGACGGACATGTCATTGAAGTGGAGTAAATTCACGCTGCAGTTCGCGGCTGCCATTGCAATCGGCACAATCTTGCAGCCGGTCGCCGCCTTCCCTCAGGACGCGGCGCCGATCGAAGGCGTCTTCGATTGGCTGGTCGGCGTCCTGCAGGGCAACATCGCGCGCTCTATTGCCATCATCGCGGTCTGCTTCCTCGGGTTTATGGCAATGACCGGCCGCCTGGCCTGGCCGCTGGCGTTCTCGATCGTCGTCGGCATCGCTTTCGTGTTTGGCGCCTCGACCCTGGTCGACGCAATCCGTGAGACCGCCTCGAGCTAAGACATGCACGACAACGAAGACGACCTGCCGACGGCCGAGCCTGTGAGCCTCGCGTTAACGCGGCCCTTGATGGTGTTGGGCGTACGTTACGAGGTTTTTTGGCTGAACGGTTTAATCGGCGTCGTGTTCTTCATCGCCACCAGCAACATTCTGCTTCCGCCCCTGGTGGCCGTCATTGGCCACGGGGTGTCGGCCTATCTGTGCCAACGCGACATTCACATGTTTCATATTTTCGAGCGCCTTTTTCTGACCAAGCGGGCGATGGGAAACACCTCGTATTGGGGAGCCAGGAGCTATTCTCCGTGAGCGTCAACGCTGATCTGAAATACGGTAAGCAACGCAAAAAAGAGCAGGGCGTGAGTGAACACGTCCCTTTTTTGCGTCATGTGGATGATAACGCATTGGTGACCAAGGCGGGGTTTCTGGCCTGCATCATCCGCATGGGCGGTCTGCCGTTCCAGACGATGGACCAGTCTGAGCTCAACGCCCGGGTCCTGAACCGCAACACCACATTCCGCAATCTCTCGTCGTCGCGCTTTGCCGTCTATGCGACGATCATCCGTCGTCACATCACGCCGGAGATCGAGGGTAGCTTCGACAACCCGTTCGTCGCGGAACTGGACGCGCGTTACATGGAAGCGCTGTCCTCCAAGAACCTGTTCGTCAACGAAGTTTACATGACGGTCATACGCAGGCCGATGGTCGGCAAGATCGGTTGGGTTGACAAGATTTTTGATCAGTTTCGGTTGCAGTCGGCCGGCGAGGAAACCCGCGCCGAAGCACTCAAGGAATTGCACGATGTGACCGACAGTATCGTGCAGGATTTCGGCGCCTATGGGGCGCGCAAGCTCGGGCTGGTCGAGCGCAACGGCAGCGTATTTTCGGAGCCTGCAGAATTTCTAGCCAAGATCCTGGCCGGCGCCGATGAGGTGGAAGTTCCGCTTCCCCGAATGAGTTTGGCTGAGGCAATTCCGATGCGGCAACTGCTGTTCGGGCGCGAGGCGATCGAAATCAAGGGAGCAGAGCCCTCAAGTTCGAAATTGGCCGCGATGATCTCCATGAAGGAGTATCCCCCCTACACAACGCCGGGCGGCCTCGACGGGCTTCTTCGCTTGCCTCATGAGATCATCATTACACAGTCCTTCGCCCTGGAGGACCGCGTTGCCGCAATAGGCCAAATCCGC
Source organism: Mesorhizobium sp. L48C026A00 (assembly GCF_000502375.1). Classification (NCBI taxonomy): domain Bacteria; kingdom Pseudomonadati; phylum Pseudomonadota; class Alphaproteobacteria; order Hyphomicrobiales; family Phyllobacteriaceae; genus Mesorhizobium; species Mesorhizobium sp. L48C026A00. The sequence goes on from NZ_AYWU01000020.1 coordinate 25,270, forward strand.
AAGATCGGTCGACAGGTTATCGGCTCTGATGAAGGGGGCACCTCAGTCGAGCAATCCGTTCACGACGGCATGGACAAGCTGGCGCAAGGCGAAGTCGTGTTCGGCGACCATCATCTTACCGTTTGCGTGGTCGCTCGGTCAGTTCCGGAGCTCAACAAGGCAATTTCCGACGTGCAGTCGGAAATGTCGCGTCTGGCGATCATTCCGGTACGAGAGCGCATGAATATGGAGCCTGCTTTTTGGGCGCAACTGCCCGGGAATTTCAGCTACATCGCGCGCAAGGCATTGATCTCGTCGATGAATTTCGCGGGACTGTTTTCGGGGCATAATTTCCCGTCCGGCCAGAAGGACCGGCTGCATTGGAAACGTCCGATCGCCCTGCTCGAGACGACAAGCCAAACGGCCTACTATTTCAATTTCCATGTCGACGACGTGGGAAATTTCACGGTTTTTGGCCCGACCGGCTGGGGCAAGACCGTGGCGATGTCCTTCCTGCTTGCGCAAAGCATGAGGGTCGAGCCTCAGCCGCGCTGCGTATATTTTGACAAGGATCGCGGCGCGGAAATCTTCGTGCGGGCGCTCGGCGGCCGCTATGAAGTTCTACAGCCCGGTGTTCAAACCGGGTTCGCGCCCCTGCAGCTGGATGACACGCCGGAAAACCGGTCATTTGTCGATACGTTGCTCCAATATCTGCTGAAGCCTGACAACGGCACATTGGAGCCCGCCGAGATCCGCGTGATCGGCGATGCGGTCGACCAGATTTTCAGGATTCCGAAAGAGCGGCGCGTCTTTTCGATGCTGCCGGAGGTTCTGCGCGGTCGTTTGCAACCGGGGATGAACGACCTGACACAACGGCTCGAGCCGTGGCTCGACACGAAGAGCAGAGGCTGGCTCTTCAACAATGCGACCGACCAACTCGACTTCTCGTCGGCGGTGATCGGCTTCGACATGACCAAAATCCTGAACGAGCCGAAAATCCGCACGGCGGCGCTGCTCTATATGTTTTTCCGCATCGACCAGGAGATAAACGGCGATCCGTTCCTGGTATTCCTCGATGAAGGCTGGAAGCTCCTGGATGACGACGTTTTCGTCGAGTTCATCAAGGACCTGTTGAAGACGATCCGAAAGCGCAACGGCGTGGTCGGCTTCGGCACCCAATCCGCGGACGATGTTGCAAAGTCGGCAATCTCGAACACGCTGATTGAGCAAACCTCCACCAACATTTTCTTCCCGAACCCCAAGGCTGATCAGGAATCCTACCGCAGACGGTTCACCTTAACCGCCAAGGAGTTTCGGTTTGTCAGGGAGACGGCGAAGGAAAGCCGCGCGTTTCTTGTGAAGCATGCGTCGGATTCGATCGTCGCCAAACTCGACCTTTCGACGATGCCGGACCTGGTCAAGGTCCTGTCGGGCAACGAAAAGACAGTTCGCGAGTGTGAGGAGCTGCGCAAGCGCTATGGCGAAGAGCCGACCGCGTGGCTCCCCTATTTTTGTGGATGGGAGACGGAAGCGGATGAGCAGGCAGCGTAGAGCCGGCCCGAGGGCCGTATTGTTCGCAACGGCCGTGACGGCGCCGATGCTCATCGCCCCGAGCATTGGTCTAGCACAGATCGCTGTTGAAGACGATCCCAACCTCGTCGAGCGGAAAAAAGATGAGTTCCAGAACGACAGTTCCAATGAGGACAAGACATCTGAAACCGGACAGCGCAAGGCCGTCGTCTGCACCTATTCGAACAAATACCGGAACGAAATGTTTCGGCGCTCGCCGCAACAGGCGCTCGCACGCGATGCGGGCAATGTGTCCCTCATCCGGCACTACGCAAAGAAGTATGGCATTTCGGAAGGATTGGCGCTGTCCGTGTCCTACCAGGAAGCGCGCTTCGACACGTGCGCCGGCAGCCATACTGGCGTGAAAGGCGCGATGCAGCTCACCAAGAGGACGGGCCGCGGCCTCGGCTTCGATCGCGACATCAACGAGCAGAATGTCGAGGGCGGGGTGAAGCTGCTGAGCCAGGCGGTCAAGAAATGCGGCGGAACGAACTACGCATGCCTCGCCTCCTACTACAACGGTTCGACGGCGGCCGAACAGGCCAATTGGGCGGCCGGCGTCGGGCGTTGGCACGGTTATTTCAATGAGTATGCGGGGTCGGGCAAAGCGCCAGCTGCCGCCCCGCCGCCCTTCAGCATCGAGGTTAGCGGCACCGGCGCTGCCGGTGCTGCACAGGCGGGCGGTGTCAATGCCGTCAACAAGACGGCTGCCGGGCTCGAAACAAGCGGCGCGCAGCGATCGCAGTATTCCAGCCTAATCGAGACGTTGGCGGCGGGTGTCGGGACCAAGGAAGAATACATGGACGCTTGGGACGAAAACTCCACGGCGCGCGGTTTGAATGCCGACCTGCTCAACCAGCTAGTCCAGGGCTCCGCAGCGGTGAACGACCTGTTGAACGCCCGTCTTCTGCAGCGCAACACCAAGCTTTCTCAGGTGTCTAAATTCGGCACCAGTGAGGGCACGGAAAACCCCTTCACCTGCGATCCCGTCATCCTGGGCAAGCTGGAAGTGCCGGACCATTTGTGGCCCGGCTGCGCCAAACGCGTCGTGGGACCGGGCGGCGCTGAAGAAAACACACTGGTTCCAAATGCCAACGCGGCGGCGGGTGCTTTGGAAATTATGCAACGCAACGCGCAATAGACTGAAAGGAGCCCCCATTATGAAACGAACTGTTGCAGCATCGTTATTCCTGGTCGCGTCGACTGCGCTCGGGAATGCGCAAATAGCGGTCATCGACGGCGCCAATCTGGATGTCGCGCGAGAGAACGCCGAGAACACCAACTCGATCATGAAGAGCAATGACGACATCCTCGAGAAGTCGAAGGAGATCCTCCAGGCACTTTCCGGGACTCGAAACGGATCGCTCGGCATCGGTCAACAGGGTCTCGGCGGGGGAATGTCGATCGCGTCGGCGCCATCATTCGGATCGGTTCTCAATGGCGGGACGCTTTCCTTTGGCGGGCTTGGAGGTCAGGCACAACAGATCGCCGGCGCCGTGATCAACGGCCTGCAGTTGGTCAAGCAGCTGAAAGCCGTCATCGAGGGTGAGGACCCAGGCACCGTGAACAGCCTTTACAGCGGCAGCGTCAACACCTCGGCACTGCTGGCCGCACTGACGCAGCAAGCGTCCCAAGGCGTGACGACCCGGGAACAATCATTGCAGTCGGCGACCGGCCAGATCGGTCAGGCGGAGAACGTCAAGGGTTCGGTGGACGAAAACACGCGCATGCAGCTGGAAACCGCGCGCTCGATCAATGAGCTGATCGGCGTCCAGAACGGCGCGGTATCAGCCTTCAACGAAGACCTGAAATTCCGGCTGACGCAACAATCTCAGGTACAAAAATTGCTGCAATTCAAAGATGTGAACCCGTTCAAGGATGCCGGTGGTTCGCAGTAGGCGAATGCCTTATGGGGGCGAGTTCGCCGGCACCGGTCCGGGGAACGGTGCCGCCGATCGAGACTCTCACGGCGGGAAAGCTCATGAATTCTAGGGGGTTTTTGGCGCTGATGATCGCCGCGCTGGCAACTGCCTGCGCAAGACCTGGCCGTGAGCTCAAGGCNATGCCTTAGGGGGGCGAGTTCGCCGGCACCGGTCCGGGGAACGGTGCCGCCGATCGAGACTCTCACGGCGGGAAAGCTCATGAATTCTAGGGTGTTTTTGGCGCTGATGATCGCCGCGCTGGCAACTGCCTGCGCAAGACCTGGCCGTGAGCTCAAGGCGCCTTGCGGCCCGATTTCCTCGTATGCGGCCAACGACGAGTGCGGCGAGTTGAAGCCGGCAAACTCGGCATTCGACAAGGTGATGTCGGAATAAGACATGAGCCCCGTTTCGACCATCATCAGCGACCTTCTGAGCGGTGTCGATCAGGCCGGGGCTCGCTTTGTAGAGGTCCTGTACAAGCGCATCGGCCTTTATAGCGAAAACCTGTTCTTCGCGATGCTGCTCCTCTACGTGGTCATTTGGGGTTACATGCAGATTTTCGGCCGCTCGACGGCCTCGCCGCTGGAGGCCGCGTGGCGCCTCGGCCGCGCGATGTTCATCTACTGGATGGTCACGAACTGGGCGCCGTTCTCCGAGACGATCTATACGCTCGTCCAGTCGATCCCGGAAGTTCTGGCCAACCGCATCGTCCAAACGATTTCGTCGACGACCGGCACTCAGGTCTCATCGGTAGATGCTGTGCCGGCAATGTTCGACGCCCTCTACGAAGCGACGTTGCGGGTGGTGCCGGAACTCTACACGTCAGTGTTGACCGATTCTTCGGCGCCCTTCTGGCGATCATCATCATCATTTTTACGCTGCTATTCATCGGCGTTGCCGTAGCGGCGATTATCGCTGCAAAAGTCCTTCTTTTCATCATCCTGGCTCTTGGGCCGGTGTGGATCATCATGGCCCTCTTCAATTATTCCTTCAAATTCACCGAAGGCTTTTTCTCCGTCACTGCGAATTTGGTGGTGCAGCAGTTGCTGATCTACGGCTTCCTGGGTTTCTACTACTACATGGTTCAGCTCTCCGTTTCCGCGATGGAGGGCGGCGCCGGGACCGATATAACCGGCAAGCTTTCTCACGTAATGCCACTCCTGCTGGTCACGCTGGTCGGGTTCTATGTTCTGTTACAAATACCCATCATCGCCGGCATTTTGACCGGGAGCGGACCGATAGGTACCGCCGGAGCCATTCACGGCATCCGGCGGGCGGCAAGGGGAACAGTGGACAACGCAGTTACGCGGCCGACGACGCGGGCTGGCAGTTCGCTTCTTAGGAGATCAGCCGAAGGACGCCCCCGATTTGCGGCTGATGTGGGGAAGGCGAGTATTCAGCGCGAGACGGCCAAAAACGCGTCCTCGCTATAGGGTCCACGGGAGACGGCAGAAAGCGCCGAATTTGTCATCAATCGCTTGCGATCTGATGACGGCGAGAAGCGAGCTTGAAAGCAAGGCTAAATTAAAGTGTCAAACGAACCGACTGAAACTGGCTTGGTCGACCAGCGTTATTACCGGCAAGGCAAATCGTGGGAAGACGACACCCATCGCCGTTTACGGCGATCACGAACATTCGCTTGGCTGCTGACCGGGGTTTTCGGCGCCATCGCGCTTCTCTCACTGGTGGCGCTCGTCCTGCTTTTTCCGCTCAAGCAATACGAACCCTATATGGTCGCTGTCGACAAAACGACAGGCCACCTCGAGATTGCACGAGCCCTGAAACCAGGGGACCTGTCTCAGGATGAAGCGGTCACGGCGGCGAACATCGTGCGCTACATCAGGGCGCGCGAGACCTATGACCCGCGCATGATCAAATCGAATTTCGATCTGGCCCAGCTCTATTCGACCGGAGCAGCTGCCGACGATCTTGTGCGGGAATTTACGCCATCAAATCCGAATTCCAGAGATAAGCGTTATGGGATGGACACGACCATCGCCGTAACGGTGAAGTCGGTTTCGTTCCTGAATCGCACGACAGCCACGGTCCGCCTTTCGACCGAGGAAAAGCGGCAGAACACAACCCGGCATGAGCACTGGGTGGCGGTTATCAAATTCCGCTACACCAGCACGCCGCTCAAAAATGAGTATCGGTTCGATAATCCATTAGGCTTCCAGGTTACGGAATACCGGCGTGACCAGGAATCGCTGCCCGACGCTGCGCCGGCCGACAGGACGGTACAATGAGGCGGCGCCTGAAAACGGTGGCGCTGTCGGCTGTACTTTGCTTGGCGTTGTCGGTCCCGGCGCTCTCGCGCGACAGCCGGATTCGCTACGTCACCTTCAACAACGACAATGTCGTGACGGTCCAGGCGGCGATCGGCGTCTCGACGATGATCCAGCTGAGCCCGACCGAGGTTATCGAAACGATATCGGCCGGCGACACGATCGGTTGGTCGATCGTGCCGAAGAAGGGATCGGGCATCCTGTTCGTCAAGCCGCTAGTCGAAAAGGCCGAGACCAACGTCAACATCGTCACCAACAAGCGGGTCTATTCCCTGCTCCTGGTCGGCTCGCGCGAACCGTCGCTCAGGGCATCGTTTCATGTTCGCTTCAAATACCCTGACGAGGACGTGAACGCGCGACTCCTTGCCCAGGCCGAAGAAAGCGCCCGCAATCCATCGCTGAAAAACATCGATCCGTCGATGTTGAACTACGACTATGCCTATCGCGGTGATGACGCGCTCAAACCGCGAGTCGTGTTCGATGACGGAACGAAAATGTTCCTGCAATTCACGGGCGACGTGCCGGCGATCTTTGTTGTCGAAGCCAAAGGCCGTGAGTCTCTGGTGAACCTGCGCACCGAAGGCGAATACATGATCGTCGACAAGGTTGCGCAGCAATTCACCCTGCGCGCCGGCGACAAGACGTTGTGCCTCTACAACCGTCAATCTCCATCGCAGCGCATGCCGGATCCGATTGGAGACATTTATGGCCCGTCGAAACTCGACAAGAAGAGCGAGCGCGGGCAGTTCGATCAGAGGAGCCGCTGATGTCGAACATAGATTATCATGAGCTCGACGGTGGTAGTCCCGTTGCCCGGCGAAGTGCAGGTTTGGGCACGAAACTCGGCGTCGCCGGCATCGGGCTGCTTCTGGCCGGTGGCCTGTTGTATATCAATTGGCCGAGCGGGCCGTCCGACCGGAACGCGACATCGAACGAGGACGAAGCTTTCGAGACCTCGACTTTTCAGCCGCGCGAGCCGGCGACGCCGGTGACGGCATTGCCCCCGCAAGACCAGATTGTCATTCCGCCTCCTCAGACACCGCCGCCGCAACAGTCGGCCGACGTCGACCAGACGGTCGCGCCAGGCGTCGATCTCGAGGAGCAGCGCCGTTTGCTTGAACAGCAAATGCGCGAAGCCGAGGCCCGCCGGCTAGCCGAAGAAGAGGCCCGTCGCCGGGAGGAAGAGGCCCGGTTGGCGGAGGAGGCACGCAAGCGCAAGGAGCAAGAAGAAAAGGCGCTGTGGGAGCGTCTTCGTTCGAACCAGATCGTCACCGACGGCGAACAGGACGCCCCGGCGGGCGAAGCGGGCGCGGCGATCGCCGGCGACGGGCAGCTCGTTCCTGTTCCCGGGGCAGACCTGGACCCCAACAAGGCGTTCCTCGCCCAGGCTGAAGTAAGTCGGAACGCCAAGGCGACGGCGACAAAGAACAACCGTACGGACGCCCTGATTGCCGAGGGCACCATGATCCGCGGTTTTCTTGAAACGGCGATCAACACTGACCTGCCCGGCATGGTACGGGCCATCGTTCGCGAGGATGTCTATTCGCTTGACGGCCGCCGCGTGTTGATCCCGAAGGGGTCGCGGCTGACAGGCGAATACAAGTCCGGCATTGCTCGCGGCCAAACGCGCGTTTTTATCGTCTGGAACCGGATGATCCGGTCCGACGGCGTGTCGGTCAACATCGGTTCGCCTGGCGCTGACAGCCTTGGCCGTGGTGGCATGGCCGGTCGTGTCGATCGGCACTGGCTGGAGCGCTTCGGCTCGGCGATCGTGCTGTCGATCGTTGGCGGTGCGGCGGAATACCTTTCGGCGCTCGCCGACCCTAGCGGCGGCCGGCGCCAAGAGACCATTACCCGTGTCGATCCTATCACCGGCGAGGTGACAACGATCACGATCGATCCGGAGAGGACGGAAGAGGAAGCCCGCCAGATCGCGATCGAACGCTCCGCAAGCACAATGACCGAACTGGCCAAGGAGGCTTTCGAGGATTCGCGCAACGTCCCGCCGACGATCTATGTCGACCAAGGTACGTCAGTGATCGTTTTTGTGCGGCGCGATCTCGATTTTTCGGAGCTCTACGCCGATCCGGTCCAGCAAGAGCTGGCGAGGCTGAAACGCGGCGGCAAGCCGCGTGTCGCGATCGACCCTGTTCCCCTCTACATGACGCCGAAGGACAATTGGTTTCCGGCAGCACCCCCGGTGACCAAATGAACATGATCAAACACCCGGCCGTCGCTTCGCCGGCCGCATCGTCGAGCCCCTATGCCAAGTTCCCCATTCTGGAAATGGAACTGGAACCGCTTCACGAACTGCTACGGCAGGACGATGTTTCCGAGCTTTCCGTCAACAGGCCGGGCGAAATCTTTGTCGAGCGGCTTGGCGCCAAGGAAATGGAGCGGATCGCTGACGCCAGACTGACCGAGAAATGGATTCGCAACCTCGCAACACTCGTCGCCAGCTCGACCAATCAACAGGTGAATGAAGAAAAGCCGATCCTGTCGGCGGCACTCCCCAGCGGCGAGCGCATTCAATTCGTACTGCCGCCGGCGGCACCGGACGGCGGCGCGATTTCGATCCGCAAGCAGGTCATCATGGATATGACCGTCGACGACTACGCCAAGCGCGGCGCCTTCGAAGAAACGCGCATGGGCAATGAGCTCGGCTTGTCGGAAGAGGAAACGGAACTGGTTGAGCTGATCGGCGGCTCTGATCCGATGAAATTCCTGGAGCATGCGGTCAAGAATCGCGTGTCGATCGTTGTTTCGGGCGGCACTTCGACCGGCAAGACGACCTTCTTGAACGCCTTGCTGAAGTTAATTCCTTCGAGCGAACGGATCATCACGATCGAGGATACGCGCGAGCTGAAGCCCGTCACGCCGAATACGGTCGCCCTGCTCTCCTCCAAAGGCGACCAAGGCTTGGCGAAGGTCGACGCGCAAAGCCTCCTCGAGGCGTCGTTGCGGATGCGACCGGACCGGCTGCTGCTCGGCGAATTGCGCGGCGCGGAAGCGTTTTCCTTTCTGCAGGCGATCAACACCGGACATCCCGGATCCTTGACGACCGTGCATGCCAATTCGGCGCGCGCCGCCTACGAGCGCCTGGCGCTGATGGTCATGCAAGGCGGCGTGAAACTCTCGCGCGACGAGATCATGGATTACCTGAAAGAGGTGATCCCGATCGTCGTCCAGCTCGCGCGTCGGGATGCCGGCCGGCGCGTCGTTAGCGAGATCAAATTCACAAAGGCCGAACGCCTCGGCTGATCTGAGAAGGCGAGAAATGAGGGCGTGATGGTGCAGGTCATCAAGGGATTGGTCGTGACGCTCATGGTCGTGGCCGTGGGCGTTGTTTTTTTCGCCATCGCCTATGCCGGCGTCCATTGGTACGAAACGGGTTCCTTCGCCCTGACCCAGTCTCTCGACCGGGATCCTTTTGCCACGCTGCGCCGCGCCTACGCCGACGTCGTCATTCTCGGCCGCTATCAGCAGGCGCTTTATGCGGCCGGCCTGGCGCTGATTGGCGTGATGGTGCTGGCTGTCATGACCGTGGTGATGACGCGCAAGGCGACGAATGACGCCAAGTTTCTTAGCTTGGCGGAAGTCAATCGGGCCGGCTTGACGAAACGCGGCGGCGTCTACATCGGCCGCGTGGGCGGCAGCCTCGTGAACGTCATCGGCGCGTTCACCCAACGCGGTTCCAACAAGAGGCACTTGACCAAGCCGAAGTTCATAGGCGGAAAAAAGCTGTGGGTCGATGGCGACGACGTCGGCGGCTTCGTCGTCGGGCCGCCGCGATCAGGCAAGGGTGCCGCACTGGTCATCCCGAATGCCCTGCTCTGGCCGGATTCGCTCGTCGTACTGGACATGCGGGGCGAGACCTATCAGGCGACAGCGGGCTATCGTTCGACCTTTTCCAAGGTCATCCGGTTCTCGCCGGCGGACGAAAAAGGCGAGACGGAATGCTACAATCCGCTCGATTTCATCAGCCTGGACAGCGACCAGCGCGACATCGACATCCGCAACATCGCCGCCGCGCTCTTTCCCCGCCCGACGACGGGCGAAACCTATTGGGTCGACGACGGTCGCATGCTCTTTGCCGGCGTGATCTCCTACGTCATGGAGACGCCCCGCATCCAGGACAGCCAGCGAACGCTGCGCCAGGCGCTCCGCATCATGAATGGCGCCGACCGGCCGTTCCTGGAATGGATTCAGGCACTCCGCGGCGAGGAAGCGAGGGAACTTTCCGACTACACGCTACAGATGCTCGCCAGCTACGCCGACATGTCGGACAAGCAGTTTTCCGGCCTATTCGGCAGCGTGAGAACGGGCCTAAACCCGTTTATGAACGAGCGGCTTTTGCGCGCGACCGACAAAAGCACGTTCGACATCCGCAATCTCAAGCGCGAAAAGGTCTCGCTCTATCTCGACTTCCGTATCGAGCAAATCCGCTCGATCGGCCCATTGTTCAATGTCCTGATCACGCAGCTGATGAACTATATGGCGAAAGAGGTGCCCGGGCGGGGTGAGCATCGCGTCCTGATCTTGCTCGATGAGTTCCAGAACCTCGGGAAACTCGAGAATGTCATGGAAGCGGCCACCATCCTCGGCGGCTATGGCGTGCCGACCTGGTTCTTTGTCCAGTCGCTCAAGTCGGTGGACACCATCTACCGCGAGGAAGGCCGCAAGACGCTGGTCAACTCCGCGCGGGTCCAGGTGTTTTTCGGCGCGCAGGACGCCGAAGACCTGAAATACATTTCCGACACCCTGGGCGAGCGCACCGAAGTCCAGAAGGATGTCAGCAAGACCCAAGCGACGATGTTCGACATGCATCACGCGCGCACTGTCCACGTGAAGGAGGTCCGTCGGCCCTTGATGCGCCCCGACGAGATCCGCACCATGAGCCGCAACAAGTGCATCATCCTTCCACGCGGCTCGCATGCGATATTCGGCACGCGCAACTTCTATTTTGCCGACTCTGAGCTGTCGAAACGTGCCTGGATGCCGATTCCGGCCTTCAAAGCGTCGGCCGCCAAGGTGGACACGGAGCCGGACGACGGCCGGAAAGCAGCACCACAACCAAGCGCTGGTTTTAGCGATATGTTGGTTCCGCCGCGGTTGGCGCGCGCGAGTCAAGAGGCGCCGGCATTAACGCGGCCGCGCGGTGCCGTTTTCGCGGCCAAGGCCGGCAGGCGCCCTCCCCCACCAACGCGCCCGGTCACCGTGACGACCCACATTGCAGCGCACCCTAAACCATTAACCAGTCGGCCAATCCTGCCCCGGAACGAGCCAGACCTATCCGCGATTACGCGCGCCGCCGGACGAAACGACGCTGTATCGACTGAAGCCCAGGCGAAGATTGCGGAGGCGATCAGCCGGGTGGCGAAGGTCGCCGGGAAAGCGGCCAATAAATCGGAAGCAGACGCCGGCTTGCGCGATCTCGAGGCAGCCTTGCAGGGCGTTGAATAGTCAAGACCTATAAAGTCAGTGCGGCGCGCCGCCTTGAAAAAGATACGACATCCGGTCGTCGTCATCCAGCGCCGCGCCAGGTGGGTTTCCCAAGCCCTGTGTGCCCGCTCCGGTTCGCGGTCAGAACTATAGAGGAGCAACGACAGCAATTGCGTCATCGTTTGGAAAACTGACATTCCGATCCGCGTCAGCTTCCTGTCGCCGCGCGCAGGCGCCGGAATTCGAGCGTGGGCAAGCCGCCCCAGCCCCAATTGTCAGTGTCGACCTCATCGATGATGACAAAGGTCGATTCCAAGGGCTTGTTCAGTACGTCGGCAAGAAGCTGGCTGGCGCCCTTGATCAGCGCTGCCTTCTCCTCGGCTGTGACGGATGCCGTTCCCGATTTCGTGCCCTCGCGGGTCACCTGGATGGTAACGATCGGCATGGTGCCTCCTCGGAAAATGGATCGCTCGTTGGGTTCGCTTAATGGCCGGCGCTCTGGCCGCCATCCACATGCAGGATTTCACCGGTCACGAAGGACGCCGACTCTAAGTAGAGGATGGACTCGACGATGTCGGCGATCTCACCCATGCGTCCGACTGGATGAAGGGCGCCAAGCGCCTCGTGCGTCTCGAGCGGATGCATCGGCGTCTTGATGACACCCGGCGAGACTGCGTTCACCCGGATGCCGCGGCTCGCATATTCGATGGCGAGCGATCTGGTCACGGCGCTCAAGCCGCCCTTGGTCAGCGCGGCGAGCGCCGCCGGCAAGGCCGCGTTCGGATGGGCGACCAGGCTCGTCGTGACCTGCACAATATGGCCGCTGCCACGTTTCTGCATCTCGGCGACGGCGAGCTGCGTGATGTGGAAAAACCCGGCGATGTTGACGCCCAGCACCGCAGCGAAATCCTCGCCGGTGTAGCCGGTGAACGGCTTGGAGATGAAGATGCCGGCGTTGTTGACGAGCGTGTCAATCCGCCCGAACCGATCCATCCCTGCGGCGATTACGCGCTCGGCCGTCTCGGGTTCCGCGATATCGCCGGCTATGGCCAAAATGTCGTCATCATCAGACCGGTCAATCGAACGCGCCGTTGCGATGACCCGGTAACCCAAGCCTCGATACCCTTTTACTAGTGCCGCACCGATACCGCGCGACGCGCCGGTGATGACGGCGACTTTTTGTTCGTTGCCCAAAGTAATTCTCCTTCCGGCTGCTCTGTATCTGTTCACTTTGAATGTAATACGAGAGATGCGAAGTCGATTGTACGATGGTGTTGTCGATACCTTTGGATCGGTGAGGGCGACGAGTTTGTTCACGGGTGTTGCGCACGAACACGCTTCGAGTCGCGTAATCGAGTCACGGGCCTGCAGTTGAAAAGGTAGGCTGATAATGAGCCAGACGCCCGCGGCGTCTGCCACTAGTGCGCATAGTTGAGCCTTGCGGCCATATTCACCAGATCTGGAAGAGAGCGGGCCTTCATCTTTCGCATGACCTGGCCCCTGTGAGCCTTCACTGTAGTCTCGCTTATGCCGAGTTCAAAACCCACTTGCTTGTTCAGCAGGCCGGAGACGACCAGAGCCATGACCTCCTGCTCGCGGCAACTGAGCGATGCATGGCGATCTTGCAGCGCACGCACCTCAAAATTAAACTCAAGCGCGGTTCTGCTGCGCTCCAGCGCCTCCTTGACGGCGCTCAGCAGCGTGTCGGCGTGGAATGGTTTCATCAGGAACTCAACAGCGCCTGCTTTCATCGCCTTGACAGTCATAGCCACATCGCCGAACCCCGTGACGAAGACGATCGGCGTATCCGTCCACTCGGCAGAGACGAGTTTTTGCAGATCAAGCCCGCTGATATCGGGAAGATTGACATCTAGGATCAAGCAATTCGGAACATTAGGTCGCGGGTGAGAGAAGAATGCCAGAGCGGACTCGAAAGCTTTCGGGCACCAGCCCGCAGAAAGGATGAGCGATTCCAGCGACAAGCGGACCGATACGTCGTCGTCGACCACGAAAACGACCGGTTGATCTTGCGACGACATAGATGACCCCGCGTCAGCAGTTTGCGCCAACTCCATGCCTTGGAAGAAGTCGTTGACAGCTTCCCGCTTGGGCCAGCGGGTCGCCGCCAGGCGCCGACGCAAATTTACAAGCGTCTCTTCTGAAAGGTTGATGCGAGAGAGAGGAATCGCGTCACCTCCCTGAGCCGCGCCTACCCGCGCGTGTGCGGTGCGTTCGGCTGGTTTGGCAGGAAGGCCGAAAGCGCTGGCGGCTTCCCTTATCGCGAGGACGTTTCGCCGCTTGGCTTCGAAAAGGTTATCCATTGCGTGGCTCCTGAGTTCGGCGTTCGGTAGCCCGGCGGGGAGCAAAAGGTGTCCATGTTGCAGCACTGCAAGTCGCGGAGCTGCGGGCAACGCTTAGTTGCAGTCCGTCCTAGTGACTCATTTCGACCCTCGTCAAGTAATGTGCTGCGATCCTAAGATTCTGTGCTGGATTTGCTATCCAACGATCGGAAGGCGTGCTCATATCAAAGTATGAGTTGGATAGCGCAGATCGCCGCTTTCTGTCGCGCTATGACGACGCAAAGTCTCGGAGCGATAGCTTCGATGAGAACCATGAGTGTTATTCAGGTTTACGGGGCAGCGCTTGGCCCGAGGCAACTCAGGAATAAAATCCCGCGTAGGTAGCGCAGATCGTTGTTGGCACCGTAACCTCGGTCGGAAGCCCGGTGCAAGCGGGTGCCCAGCTGCGCGATCGAATAGGCTCCGTCACACTTTCGTTGATGCACGCCCAGAGTTCTGACATGCTAACCCAGCGATGCCGCTCCCCTCGGACCAAAAATCCATTGTTCACGTGGTCGACGATGACGCGTCGATGCGAGAAGCGTTGCATGGCCTGTTCCTTTCGATAGGGCTCGAAACGCGGACATATGCATCCGCACAGGATTTCCTCGCCACGGCCGTTCCAGATTCCCCGGGCTGCCTTATTATTGATGTCCGGTTGCCTGACATGAACGGGCTGGATTTTCAGGCGCAGCTATCACAGACGGGTGTTCAGTTGCCGGTCGTGATGATGACCGGATATGGCGACATTCCCATGTCAGTTCGCGCCATGAAGCGCGGTGCAGTGGACTTTCTCCCAAAGCCTTTCAAAGATCAGGACATGCTCGATGCCGTGTTGGCGGCCATAGAACGCGACCGGCAGCGGCGCGCCCTAGACGGCGATGTTTCAAAAGTGCGGGAGCGGTTTGGAACACTGTCGCCACGGGAGCAGCAGGTAATGCTACTGGTCACGGAGGGAAAGATGAACAAGCAGGTGGCCGGCGACCTCGGAATCAGCGAGATCACCGCCAAAATTCATCGCGGCGCGGTCATGCGCAAGATGGGTGTGAGGACCTTGGCGGACCTGATCCGGATGGCCGACGTAATCAACCCCAGGCGGCGGCCGTAAGCGCCGGGGTAACACTCCCGTATAGGTTCCTTACAACGGCATACATGCCAGAATTGCGATCCTACTATTCGCCTGGTGCAAATCCGGGGAAAGGACGATGTGTCAAGAGAGCTCCTAATTGCGGTTGTCGATGATGACGAATCATTCCGCATGGCTCTCGTCGACAGCCTTCGTTCGCTCGGCTATGGGGCACGCGGATTTGCATCCGCGGAGGACTTCAGCGCCTGGGAAGCGGACGCGTCATGCAACTGTGTCATCACTGACATTCACATGCCGGGCATGAGCGGGCTTGATCTTGCCCGGCAACTCACAACGCGTCGTCGCGGGGTGCCTGTAGTGATGGTCACCGCACGTTCAGACTTGGGCCTCGACGCTCGTGCGGCCGCAACTGGCGCAATCTGCCTGCTTCGAAAACCGTTCAAAACGGACGCGGTGATCGACTGTCTCAAAAAGGCCCTAAAGGCCTGATGGTCCGCCGGGACTTGAGAAGAAGGGCCGGCAAGCTACGCAATATTTAGGCACGGTCCCAGATCGGCTTGTCACTGCTCGATCCCTGGCGCATTCTCACGAAGGCTACTAAGACATCCGGAACGGACCCTCAATCCAATGACGGAAAGCAGGGACTCAGCGTTGGCGCCGGCCTCGCGCATCACCCAGCCGCTGGTCCTGGCGAACATCCCCCCAAGTCCCGGTCAAGGCCGAATTGCGCGCGCTTTTCTGCTGGCCCTGCTCGTCATACTTCTCGGCACATGGCCCTTTGCGGCCATCCGCCTGCCCGAAGTCGACGCGTTCGTACCAACTCTTGCCGCCGCCCTGTTTGTCAGCGACTGCGTGACCGCCGCGCTTCTGTTTGCCCAATTCTCCATTTTGCGTCAATGGGCACTCCTGGTGATTGCGAACGGCTATCTGTTCAGTGCCTTGATCGTGATTGCACATGCGCTGACGTTCCCGGGAGCGTTCACGCCGACCGGCGTCCTGGGCTCGGGATTGCAATCCGCCGTTTGGCTCTACTGGTTTTGGCACGCAGGGCTGCCCATCTCGATCATCGGCTATGCGCTGCTCAAAGATACGGATCGAGTGGCCGATGCCCGGGTCACGCGACGTGCCATCAGTTTGAGCGTCGTGGGCGTTTTTGCCCTCGTCATTGGATTGTTCTTGTTCGTTACGCACTTTGAACACTTGCTGCCGATACTTTTTGTAGACGTTCGTCCGCTCAGTCTCTTTCGTCGCACCATCGGCGGGATGGTGGTCCTGGCGCTGGGCGGAATTGCTCTTTGGTTGCTGTGGCCGCGACAGCGTTCCTTACTCGACCAGTGGCTTATCGTCGCTTTGTGCGCGCTCCTGCTTGAAGTGGCCTTGGCTTCCGTGTTGAGTGCCGGCCGCTACAATCTTGCATGGTATGCCGGCCGCTTTTATCAACTCGTGACAGCCACAGTTGTGATGGTGGTGTTGCTTGCAGAGATGACACGGCTGTATGCGAGCCTCGCTCGTTCGAACGCTATGCTGCAACATGAGCGCAAGAGGCTGCAGCGGGCCATCGATGCGCAGCACCGCGAGCGCGATGCCCGATTGATGACCGGCGATGCCGTTGCCGCCACGATTGCACACGAGGTCAAGCAGCCCCTTGCTGCTATGATAACGAGATCCGAAACCGGTTTACGATGGCTCGATCGCGCGGTTCCCGAACTACACATGGCGAGAACGGAGTTCATGAAGATCGCCGCTGATGGGCACCGCGCCGCCGCGGTTATCGAGAGCATCCGGGCAAACTTCCGGAAGGATGAACGCGTCAGAGCTTCGTTTGACGTCGACAACCTAATTGAAGAAGCCATCTCATTGTTCGAGGACGATCTGAAAAGTCACCGAATATTGGTCAAGGTTGAGCGAAGCGCGCGGCCGCTGCGGGTGATCGGGGATCGAATTCAGTTGCAGCAGGTGCTCCTCAATCTGATCACGAATGCGATTGAGGCCATGATCACAGTGGATGGTCCGCGCGAGCTCGCCGTCAGTTCCAGTCTTAGCGACGATGGCGATGTAATGATTTCGGTAGCTGACACAGGCATGGGCATCGCCGCGCAGGACCTGCAGAGGGTTTTCGATCCGCTCTTCACCACCAAATCTCGCGGGATGGGAATGGGCCTATCGATCTGCCGTTCGATTGTCCAAGCGCACGACGGTATGCTCTGGGTTTCGCCCAACGCACCAAGGGGCTCAATTTTTCAATTTGTTTTAGGTGCCAAGACCGCATGATCCGTCGGCACGGTGTGAGGCCTCGAGACCAAGCGCCATTTGATGATCACTCCGGAGTCGTCGCGCATCGGACTGCATTGGAGGCGGAACCAACGGTACTGCCCGTCTAAGCGTCGTACGTGCTTCCATTTCGCCGGGCTCGCCGGACGCAGAATTAATCGCCAGCGTTTTGAGGATTGAGTGCGGCCTCCACCCACCCGTCAAGCTTCGTCGAGCCGCACCCCGGTGTATCGGGCCGCCAGACTCGAATGACAAATTCGATCTGCTCGTCAGGCACCCCAATCCACGCTATGGCCGGCAACGCATCCAAAACGCCGACCGAAACCGAACCCCGTTGCCGTGCTTTCGCGTGTGTTAGCGTGGAGGCGATCCTGCGACGACGATGCGACGTCCATTGTGTCTTGGTGTCGGCTTTCAGACGTGCACTGTTCTCGGGCCGCCACCAATACAAAGGTATCGCCGACACCATCGTGCAATAGATTTGCGTCCGCTGTTGGTCGATCTGTGTGTCGCATCCCCGAGTGGAAAGAAACACACAGGAGGACGTTATGTCAGCACTTTCGATCTTGCCCACACGGCGCGAACTACTTGCCGCCTCAGCCGCTGTCGGCGCCCTCACCCTGCTCCCCGGAGGGCTACGCGCGGCGGGAGCCAGCTATTCAATCCGCCCCTTCACTGTCGACATCCCGCAGGAGGAGATCACCGAGCTTCGCCAGCGGATTGCCGCGACACAGTGGCCCGATCGCGAAACGGTTGCCGATTCATCGCAGGGCGTCCAGCTCGCGACCATTCAGAAGCTCGCGCAATATTGGGCGACGGATTACGACTGGCGCAAAGGGGAGGCCAAGCTCAATGCCTACCCGCAATTCATCACCGAGATCGACGGGCTGGACATCCATTTCATTCACGTCCGTTCGAAGCATGAAAATGCGTTGCCGCTGATCGTTACGCACGGATGGCCCGGCTCGATCATCGAGCAGCTGAAGATAATTGATCCGCTGACCAATCCCACGGCGCATGGCGCTAACGCATCCGACGCGTTCGATGTGGTGATCCCGTCGATGCCCGGCTACGGGTTTTCAGGCAAGCCGACCACGACCGGCTGGGGCCCCGAGCGCATGGGCCGAGCCTGGGCAGAATTGATGAAGCGCCTCGGTTATACCCGCTACGTCGCCCAGGGCGGCGACTGGGGTGCATTCGTCGTCGACCAGATGGGCTTGCAGGCGCCTGCGGGATTGCTCGGCATCCACACCAACATGCCCGCCACCGTTCCAGCCGACATCGACAAGGCTGCTCAGGCAGGCGCCCCGCCGCCGTCTGGTCTCTCGGCCGATGAAAAACATGCGTACGAGCAGCTCGTCGCGACATTCAAGCAGGTCGCCTATGCAAGGCTGATGGCGTCGCGCCCGCAGACCTTGTACGGCATTGCGGACTCGCCAGTCGGCTTGGCGGCCTGGCTTCTCGACCACAATGATGCCGGTGGCCAGCCGGCCGCGGCGGTCGCCGCGGCTCTGGATCGGACCACGAGCGCCACCGGTGAACTGACGCGCGACGAAATCCTCGACAATGTCACGCTCTACTGGGTGACGAACACGGGCGTGTCGGCGTCGCGACTCTACTGGGAGTACAAGGGCGGCTTTTTCAATGCCAAGGGAGTCTCCATCCCGGTCGCAGTGAGCGTGTTCCCCGGCGAACAATATCAGGCTCCGCGTAGCTGGACCCAGCAGGCCTACCCCAAGCTGATCTACTACAACAAGGTCGACAAGGGCGGCCACTTCGCGGCCTGGGAGCAGCCGCTGCTTTTCGCCGCCGAGCTCAGGGCCGGCTTCCGGCCGCTGCGCCACGAAATCTGAAGCGAGCGGGACTTAGCGCCCCGCTCTCCTCCCGAGGCGCGGACCGGGTCATTCGAGCCCGGTCCGCCCGTCAACTCACGCGCTTACCGACACACAGAGGGCGTCATGTCAGCAATATCGCTATTCCCCACAAAGCACGAACTGATTGCGGCCACGGCTGCCGCTGGGGTCGTCGGGCTACTCCCCGGAGTAGTACGGGCTGCGGGCACTGGCGCTCCAATCCGCCCATTCACCGTCGACATCCCGCAGGAGGACATAACTGAGCTTCGCCGGCGCATCGCGGCGACGCGGTGGCCTGATCGCGAAACGGTCAACGACCGCTCGCAGGGTATACAACTTGCGAAAATGCAGGAGATCGTCCGCTACTGGGGGACCGAGTACGACTGGCGCAAGGCAGAGGCCAAGCTGAACGCCCGCCCGCAGTTCATGACCGAGATCGACGGGCTCGACATTCACTTCATTCACGTTCGCTCGAAGCACGCCAATGCTCTGCCGCTGATCATGACGCATGGCTGGCCTGGCTCCGTGTTCGAGTTGCTCAATACCGTCGGCCCGCTCACGAATCCAATCGCGCACGGCGGAAGCCCGGAGGACGCTTTCGACCTAGTCATGCCCTCGATGCCGGGTTACGGCTTCTCTCGCAAGCCAACGGGCACGGGTTGGAATCCAGACCGCATCGCCCGTGCCTGGGCCGAACTCATGGAGCGCTTGGGATACACCTACTACGTCGCCCAGGGAGGCGACTGGGGTGCTCCCGTTTCCAGCGCGATGGCGCGCCATGCGCCGAGGGGGTTGCTCGGCATCCACATCAACCTGCCGGCAACGATACCGCCCGAGATCGCCGCGGTGCTCGCCGGCGGCGGGCCTGCCCCGGCGGGACTCTCCGAAAAGGAGCGCGCGGCGTTCAGCTCACTTGAAACCTTCTACAAAAAATACCGGGCGTACGCTGCAATGATGGGCTCGCGGCCGCAAACAATCGGCTACCCGTTGACGGATTCTCCGGCCGGGCTCGCGGCATGGATGTACGACTACAACAACGGTGAGCCCGAGCGCCTGCTCAGCAAGGACGAAATGCTGGACGACGTTACGCTGTACTGGCTGACGAACAGCGCGACAACGTCGGCGCGGCTCTACTGGGAGACAATGGGCCAAAGCGTCCTTCTCGCGGCCGCGCAAAAGACGGCCGAAATCTCGCTCCCGGTGGCCATCACGGTGTTTCCGGAGGAGGTCTATCGAGCGCCCGAGACATGGGCCCGGCGCGCCTATCGCAACCTGATCTACTTCAACGAGGTGAACAACGGCGGACACTTCGCTGCCTGGGAGGAGCCAGAACTCTTCTCAGCCGAACTGCGCGCGGCCTTCAGGTCACTTCGGCAGCCGCACTGATCACTTAGGTTTCCATTCGCGATTCGAAAGGATGTCCACATGAAAATAACTGGAATTATCGTGGCAGCAGTGCTCATCGCCGGAAGCGGTTTGACGCTGCACGTAGCGCAGTCGCAGCAGCCAGGAGTCAAGCGCACCGATCTGCTGCGGCACGATTTGGACGTTTCGGGTCGCGAAGTGATCCAGGTGCGCGTCGACTTCGCCCACGGGGTGGCGTTCCCCCCGCACAGCCATCCCGGCGAAGAAATCGCCTACGTCATCGAAGGCCTGCTCGAATACCGAGTCGAAGGCAAGCCACCGGTGACACTCAAGCCCGGTGAGGCCTTATTCATCCCCGCCGGAGCGATCCACGCGGCGAGGAATGTAGGCAGCGGCAACGCGGCCGAACTCGCCACGTACATCGTCGAAAAAGGTAAGCCGCTCGTGGTGCTGGGTTTGGTAGCGCCCGGTAACTGACCGGAAGCGAAAGCCTGAACGTGCCGAGACAACCAATGGAGAAAAAGGAGATCATCATGAACCAGACTGTGATTGAAAGAGATGTTGCACCTTCCGCAGGAACGGTCGACATGAAGCTCGAAGTCGTTGTTATCCCTGTTTCAGACGTCGATCGCGCCAAGCGCTTCTACGGCGACCTGGGCTGGCGGCTCGACGCCGACTTCATCGTCGGGGATGAATTTCGGGGCATACAGTTCACGCCTCCCGGCTCGCCTGCCTCGATCCACTTCGGCAAGGGGATCCCTTCAGCCGCCCCAGGCTCGGCAACCGGACTCTATCTCGTCGTCTCGGACATTCAGGCGGCGCGCGCCGACCTCGTAGGTCGTGGTGTCGAAGTGAGCGAAGTGTTCCACCGTGCCGGTCCGGGAAAGCCGGCCATTAGCGGCCCGGATCCGGAGCGGCGCAGCTACTTCACCTACGCCACGTTCAACGATCCGGACGGCAACGAATGGCTGTTGCAGGAGGTCACCACCCGGTTCCCGGGGCGGATCGATTCGAACACGACGAGCTTCGCCTCCGTATCGGATCTGGCGAGCGCGTTCAGGCGCGCGTCGGCCGCTCACGGCGAACATGAGGCGCGCAACGGCGGCCAGCGCGATGAGAACTGGCCGGATTGGTACGCCGAATACATGGTGGCGGAGCAGGCCGGCAAGCCGCTGCCGGTTTGAGCGGCCAAGTCATCGTCAAGAGCTGCACAGTCCTTGTTCCGTCAAGGGCTGTGCGGCCACACAGCGAACGCCGTCACCTGATGGCACGAAGGTGCGGCGATGCAGCCTCACTTCAAGGTCGAACGCATGTCTTCTTTAATGTAAATTCAACTATCGGAATCAACCCGCTTAGGCCGCCAATCAATACAAAAGTATTGGCGATACCATCGTGCAATAGATTTGTTTCCCCAACATTTGAACTCTGTCTCTGCATCCAAACAGTCGGGTAAACAATGGAGGACATCATGTCAGCAGCATCACTATCACCGACACGGCGTGAATTGCTTGCGGCCGCGGCTGTCGTTGGGGGCGTCAACATGCTGCCCGGGACGTTGTTCGCGGCGGCTGGCGGTGATTCAATCCACCCTTTCACCGTCAGCTTCCCGCAAGAGGAGATCGACGATCTACGCCGACGCATCGCTGCCACGCGTTGGCCCGAGCGCGAGTTGGTCTCCGACGCAGCTTCTCGGCGGATCTGGTCGTCCTCACCGGAAGGTGAAACACAAGGCGTGCAACTTGGCACGATGCAGAAACTCATCGAGTACTGGGGAACCGAGTACGATTGGAGCAAGTGCGAGGCGCATCTGAAATCGCTGCCGCATTTCATCACCGAGATCGACGGCCTCGACATCCATTTCATCCACGTGAAGTCCAAGCATCAGGGTGCGTTGCCGGTCATCATCACGCACGGCTGGCCCGGTTCGGTCATCGAGCTGCTTAAGGTTATCAATCCGCTCACGAACCCCACGGAGCATGGTGGAACCGAAGCCGATGCGTTCGACGTGGTGATCCCGTCGATGCCGGGCTACGGCTTTTCCGGCAAGCCGACTGAACCCGGTTGGGATCCGATTCGCATCGCGAAAGCGTGGACCGTGCTGATGAAGCGCCTGGGCTATAACCAGTTTGTCGCACAGGGCGGCGACTGGGGGGCTCTCATCACCGAACAGATGGCTCTGATGGCGCCTCCCGAGTTGATCGCCATCCACACCAATATGCCAGCGACCATTCCGCCCGAGATTGTGAAGGCGCTTGCCGCCGGCAACCCGCCTCCCGCCGATCTCGGACCCGACGAAAAGCGTGCTTACGAACAGGTCGCCTTTTTCTACAAATTCGGCCTGGGGTACGCCAACGAGATGGCGCTTCGACCGCAGACGCTCTACGGGACCGTCGATTCGCCGGCCGGTTTGGCGTCATGGATTCTCGACCACGACGCGGACAGCTATGCACTGATCGCCCGCTCCTTCGATGGGGAGCCGGAGGGCCTCACCCGTGACGACATCCTCGACAACATCACGCTCTATTGGTTGACGAACACGGCCGTCTCATCAGCCCAACTCTATTGGGAACACCGGCGAACGGCGACGGCGGGCTTCTTTGACGCCAAAGGCGTCACCATTCCCGTCGGCGTCAGCGCGTACCCGAGCGAAATCTACACCGCGCCGAAGAGCTGGACCGAGCGCGCGTTCCCGAAGCTCCTGCATTACGGCCGTCCGCCCAAGGGCTGCCATTTCGCGGCATGGGAACAGCCGAAGTACTTCACCGATGAGGTGCGCGCTTCATTCAAGACGTTGCGGACGTGAGGTTGGGCGAGGGTGACGCGCCGGACGGGCGTCGCCCTCCGCAAGGCGAATAACCCGTAGCGAATCTCCAAAGGGAGAGACTGCCATGAACCTGCTCACCAAGACGCTTGCCGTGGTCGCAGCGTATATTGTGTTCACCACCGGTGCTTCCGGGCAAAGCACGGTTGTTCCCGTCGACAACGAACCCTCGCCCGAGTTGACGGTGGAGCCGCCGCTTCCGGGTCCGTTGGCCGGGGGCGTGGTGTTCATCCCGTACCGGGTGGAGAACTTGCGCATCCTGCCTGTGGGTGGGCCGGCCGCGCGCAACGTATCTCCGCGGGTCGGGCACCTGCACCTCACCGTGGACGACCTGCCCTGGGCGTGGGCGGACTACGGTCAAAGCGACACCATCATCCTGGTGGGCATGCCGCGCGGCCAGCACAAGGTTCTGATCGAAGTGGTGGACGCCGAAGGTAACGTCTTCACCAAGCAAACGGTGACATTCCACTCGCCGGGCAAGGAGATTCAGCCATGAAGCTCCACACATTGGCGGCTGCGCTGGCATTCGGACTCTGCATCCTTTCTGCCCTGAGCCAAGCCAATGCGGCCGAAGATCGCTCGATCCGACCTTTCAAAGTTCAGGTGCCGCAAGCGGCGCTCGAGGAGCTTCGCCGGCGCATCGCGGAAACACGGTGGCCGGATCGCGAGACGGTCGATGACCAGTCGCAGGGCATACAGTTGGCCAAGCTGAAGCCGCTCGTCGAGTATTGGGGCACCGGCTACGACTGGCGAAAGGCCGAGGCCAAGCTCAACACCCTGCCTCAATTCATGACAACGATCGACGGCGTGGACATTCACTTCATTCACGTCCGCTCGAAGCGTCCCAATGCTTTGCCGCTGATCATGACGCATGGCTGGCCCGGGTCGGTGTTCGAACTGCTCAAGACCGTGGGCCCGCTGACGGATCCCACAGCTCATGGCGGACGGGCGGAGGACGCGTTCGATCTCGTCCTGCCTTCGATGCCGGGATATGGCTTCTCCGGCAAGCCGACAGAGACGGGTTGGGGACCTGATCGCATCGCGCAAACCTGGGCGGAGCTGATGAAACGCCTGGGTTACACCCGCTACGTCGCACAGGGTGGCGACTGGGGCTCCCCCGTCTCCAGCGCGATGGCGCGCCAGGCGCCGACAGGTCTGCTCGGCATTCATATTAACTTGCCGGCGGTGGTGCCGCCCGAGATTGCCGCGGTGCTCGCCGTCGGCGGGCCAGCGCCAACGGGACTCACGGATAAGGAACGCGCAGCGTTTGACGCGCTCAGCGCTGCAGCCAAGATGGGGAACAGATCCTACGCTACGAT
The DNA here is from genome assembly GCF_000502375.1 of Mesorhizobium sp. L48C026A00. Taxonomy (NCBI): domain Bacteria; kingdom Pseudomonadati; phylum Pseudomonadota; class Alphaproteobacteria; order Hyphomicrobiales; family Phyllobacteriaceae; genus Mesorhizobium; species Mesorhizobium sp. L48C026A00. Next base: position 49,522 of record NZ_AYWU01000020.1, read on the forward strand.
GATGGGCACCCGGCCGCAGACGATCGGCTACGCCATCAATGACTCTCCCACAGGCCTCGCGGCGTGGATGCTCGGACATCCGGGCTTCTCACGCTGGACATACGACAACAGCGATCCCGAGAAGTCCCCGGACGAGGTGCTGGACGACATTACTCAGTACTGGCTGAGCGACAGCGCGACCTCAGCAGGGCGGCTGTACTGGGAGTACGGTGGACGCAGCGTTGTTTTTGCGGCCGTGGAGCGGACCCTCGAGATCGCGCTGCCGGTGGCCATCACGGTGTTTCCGGGGGAGAGCTATCGCGCGCCGGAGACATGGGCCCGGCGCGCCTATCCAAACCTGATTTACTTTCATGAGGTCGACAAGGGCGGTCATTTCGCCGCCTGGGAGCAGCCCGAACTGTTTTCCGCTGAGTTGCGTGCGGCGTTCCGACCGCTCCGACAAGATTTCTGAGGCGCGTACCAGGCCCCAGCCCGGACGCGTTCAACGCTTAACAGGTTAAACCTAAGGAGATCGACATGAGCAGCACCACTCTGACGCATAGCGAAAAACCGATCGAAACTCCCGGAACGCGGACGCTCGACATGAAGCTCGAGGCCGTGGTTATCCCAGTTTCGGACGCAGCACGCTCCAAGCAGTTTTACGAAGGCCTGGGCTGGAGGCTCGACGGCGACTTCGTCGTCGGCGACACGTTCCGGGCGATGCAGTTCACGCCTCCGGGCTCGCCGGCCTCGATCCATTTCGGCACCGGCATCACGCCGGCCGCGCCCGGCTCTGCAAGCGGGCTTTTCCTCGTCGTGTCGGATATTGACGCCGCGCGCGCCGAACTCATTGGCCACGGCGTCGAGGTGAGCGAAGTGTTCCACCGGGCCGGTCCGGGCAAACCAGCGCTCAGCGGCAGGCATCCGGAGCGGCAGAGCTATTCCTCTTACGCAACCTTCAAGGATCCAGACGGCAACGAGTGGCTGCTGCAGGAGGTCACCACCCGGCTCCCTGGCCGGGTCGATTCCAATACGACGGACTATGCTTCGGTAGCGGACCTTGCGGCCGCAATGTGGCGCGCGGCGTTAGCCCACGGCGAGCACGAGAAGCGCAACGGCGGCCAGCGCGACGAGAACTGGCCCGACTGGTACGCCGAGTACATGGTTGCGGAGCAAGCCGGCAAGCCGCTGCCACTTTGAGAAGTTCGGCGCGCGCGTTGTGCCCGCTCCTGTGCGCGCGCGATATTTCGATCATACCCAGAGGCGTCATGATGAAAACTATCAGGTTGTTGGTAGCCGCGGTACTCGCGATGGCAATCGGCGCATCGATTGCAGGTTTTCTGGGAGATACGAATATGACGCGGCCCATTACCTCCAAACAGGCAGAGGTTCCGTTCCTTCACGGGCTTTCCACCGGCGCTGTTGCGGGTCAATCCGCGCTTGCTTCTCTCGAGCGTGCGGACGAGTGGATCAATTCACCGCCGCTCTCGGCGTCCGTTTTGCAGGGAAAGGTCGTCCTCATAGATTTCTGGACCTACACCTGCATCAACTGGCTTCGAGCACAACCCTATGTCCGAGCGTGGGAGGAGAAGTATCGCGATCAAGGTTTGGTGGTGATCGGCGTCCATTCACCGGAGTTCTCGTTTGAGAAAGACCTGAACAATGTACGTCGCGCCGCGAAGGATTTGGGAGTTGATTATCCGATCGCCGTCGACAGCGATCATGCCATATGGCGTGCCTTTAACAACCACTATTGGCCAGCGCTGTATTTCATCGATCCACAAGGGCATGTTCGGCATCATCATTTTGGCGAAGGCTCATACGAACAATCGGAAAAGATCATCCAGGAGTTGCTTGCCGAGGCTGGAGCCGGCGGGTTCGACAGTAGGCCCCTGTCGGTAGATGTCCGCGGTATCGAAGCGGCGGCCGATTGGGACAACCTCAAGTCTCCAGAAAATTATCTCGGCCACGCACGCACCCGGAACTTTGCGTCCAGCGGCGAACTGGTCTTGGACGAGCCGGGCAGCTACGAAGTGCCGGAACGGCTACGCGTGAATGAATGGGGGCTATCTGGGGATTGGACGGTAAGGCAGGAGAACGCCGTACTCAATAAGTCCAATGGAAAGCTCGCGTATCGTTTTCACGCACGTGATCTTCATCTCGTCATGGGGCCGGCAGCGACGGGAACTTCCGTGAGATTTCGGGTGCTGATCGACGGACAGCCGCCAGGCGCTGCTCACGGAATTGACATTGACGAAAAAGGCGAAGGCACGGTGACGGAGCAGCGCCTGTACCAACTGATCCGCCAACCGCATCCCATCGTCGATCGCCAGTTCGAGATCGAGTTTCTCGACTCGGATGTGGAGGTCTTCGCGTTCACGTTCGGCTGATTGCCTGCACAACGATAGAGGTTTCCCAAATGCATTCGCTCAATATCCCGGATGGGATCGACCAAGATCGCCGCCGATTCTTAGGCACCGCCGCGATGGCTGTCGCAGCCACTCAGCTCGGTCTGGTCGCTCCGGCAGCAGCACAGCAGGCAACCGAAGAGCCAGCAACACCTTTCGGGCCATTGAATCAGATCGACGCCGGCGTGCTGAGCGTCGGCTATGCCGAGGCCGGTCCCACCGATGGTCCTGCAGTCATTCTCCTGCACGGATGGCCATACGACATCCACACCTATGTCGATGTCGCGCCCTTGCTTGCGTCGAAGGGATACCGCGCGATCGTGCCATATCTGCGCGGTCATGGCACGACGCGCTTTCTTTCAAGTGAGACGGTCCGCAACGGCCAGCAATCGGCGATCGCGCTCGACATCATCGCCTTGATGGATGCTCTGAAGATCGGGAAGGCAACCATCGGCGGTTGTGACTGGGGCGCGCGGACTGCCTGCATTGTCGCGGCGCTGTGGCCGGAGCGATGTAAGGCTCTGGTTTCCGTGAGCGGTTATCTGATCGGCAGCCAGGAGGCCAACAGGATGCCGCTGCCGCCGAAGGCGGAGCTGCAATGGTGGTACCAGTATTATTTCGCAACCGATCGCGGCCAGGCCGGTTACGAGAAATACACGCGCGATTTCGCGAAACTCATCTGGCAGATCGCTTCGCCGAAATGGACCTTCGACAACTCGACCTTCGACCGCAGCGCTGCTGCGTTCGACAATCCGGATCATGTGGCGATCGTGATCCACAATTACCGCTGGCGGCTCGGGCTGGCTGAAGGCGAGCTAGAGTTTAAAGAGCTTGAGCGGCGGCTCGCACAAAGTCCCATAATCACCGTGCCCACGATCACACTCGAGGGCGACGCCAACGGCGCGCCTCATCCGGAGCCCAGTGCCTATGCAAAGAAGTTCTCAGGCAAGTATCAGCATCGGCTGATCGAGGGGAATATCGGTCACAATTTGCCGCAGGAAGCACCGCAGGCCTTTGCTCAGGCAGTGATCGACGTCGAGGGTTTTTGAACGAGGCAAGGCCAAGAGCCGCGAACAAGGGGGACCCATGACAAGGCTTGCAAGACTGTCGCCAAACAGGAATTTTCGCGGTGACCTTTCTCGCCGATCGTTCGATCGGGTTACTGGCAAAAAAGGCGGCTATCACGTGGCTGGAAGAACGCGGTCTGGGCCAAGGCCGTGTGCAATACCGGCTACGCGATTGGTTGTTTTCGAGGCAGCGGTACTGGGGCGAGCCCTTTCCGATCCTCCACCGGGCAGATGGCGCAATTGTCCCGCTCCCCGAAGACTCCCTTCCGCTGCTGCCACCTGAGCTTGATGAGTACAAGCCAACGGAGAAAGGCGACCCACCTTTGGCAAGAGCCGAAGACTGGGTGCATACAACCGATCCGCACAGCAAGCTGCCGGCTATGAGAGAGACCAACACGATGCCACAATGGGCGGGATCATGTTGGTACTACCTTCGGTTTGCTGATCCCAAAAATGATCACGCGCTGATCGACCCTGAAAAAGAGAAATATTGGCTACCCGTCGATCTCTACATTGGCGGAGCCGAACACGCTGTACTGCACCTGCTGTACGCCCGCTTTTGGCATAAGGTGCTGTTCGACATTGGCGTCGTCTCAACCAAAGAGCCGTTTCAGAAACTCTTCAACCAAGGCATGATTCTCGCCGTATCCTACCGAGATCGCGCCGGAAAATATTACCGTCCCGACGAAGTCATTGAACGTGATGGTCAATGGCTTGCTGATCAAACCTCGGTGACGCAGCAGATCGAGAAAATGTCGAAGTCGAGATTCAATGTCGTGAATCCCGATGAGGTGATCGATGCCTATGGTGCCGACCCCATGCGGCTCTACGAGATGTTCATGGGACCGCTCGATGTCGCCAAGCCTTGGCAAATGTCAGGTGTGGTTGGCGTAAGTCGTTTTCTCAACAGGGCGTGGCGTATCGTCGTGGACGATGAGGACGCATTGAACGCTCAAGTGGGCGACACCGACCCAACTCCGGAGATCCTGCGCCTCCATCACAAGACCGTCCGATGCGTTACGGAAGATATCGAGGCTCTCCGATTTAACACAGCGATCGCCAGGCTTATGGAGATGTCGAACGCATTGATTTCGCTCGAGCATAAGCCTCGTGTTGTGGTCGAAACGTTCGTGCTGCTGCTCGCGCCCTTCGCACCGCATGTGGCGGAAGAACTCTGGAGGCTCCTGGGACACGAAGCGTCACTTGCGTATGCACAGTGGCCGTCATTCGATCCAGTATTGGCGGAGGACGAACTTCGTGAGTATGCCGTTCAGGTCAATGGAAAGCTCCGTCATAGAGTGCTCGCAGATGCCGGCCTGTCCGCTACCAGTCTCCTTGAAACAATCAAGGCTGACGCGCGCGTGACCGAACTGCTTCAGGGGAAACACATAGCGAAGGAAGTCGCCGTGCCTGGCCGCCTCGTCAACTTCGTCGTCGTGGAATGATTGTCGCGACAAACCGGAAGGGCCGCAGTCTATACCCTACCAGCGCGAGGGGCGGCATCAAGTTCGCTTCGTTGCGATTCCTTGCTCGCAAAATGGCTACGCAATTCTTCGACGAGGACACGAGCATTCTCCGAATAGTCGATCGGGACGTCTACCAGATGGACGCCGCCTTCCTTGAAAGCCATCTCCAGCGTTGGAACGAGATCCTCGGCAGCGCCGACGCGGGAACCGCTAGCACCATAGGACTGAGCGTAACGGACGAAGTCGGGATTTCCGAATGTGAGTCCAAAGTCGGGAAATCCATCAACCGCTTGCTTCCAGCGGATCATGCCGTAAGCAGAATCGTTCAGGATCATCACCACTAGATTCAGCTTCAGGCGAACAGCCGTTTCTAGTTCCTGAGAGTTCATCATGAAGCCGCCGTCCCCGCACACGGCCATCACGCGGCGTTCCGGATACAGAAGCGACGCCATGATCGCGGACGGCAGTCCTGCCCCCATGGTCGCCAGCGCGTTGTCGAGAAGCAACGTGTTTGCGTGATGGGTGCGGTAGTTGCGGGCGAACCAAATCTTGTACATGCCGTTGTCCAGGCAGACTATGCCGTTCTCAGGCATAACCGTTCTGACATCATGCACGATGCGCTGCGGCGTGATCGGGAAACGATCCTCCTGACTACGATCATTGATCGAGGCGAGAATGGTCGGCCGAAGCGCTATGATCGAAGTGTCGGCACTGAGCTTGCCATCGAGCCGATCGGCTAAGGCAGTCACCGTCGCGCCGATATCGCCAACCACTTCGGCGTCGGGGTGGAACACCCGTTCGACTGTCGCGGACGTAAACCCGATATGGATGACTTTCGGACCGCCCTCGTCGCGCATGAGGAATGGCGGCTTTTCAACCGTGTCGTGTCCGATGGCGATGATCAGGTCCGAAATTTCGATCGCGTCATGGACGTAATCGCGCTCGGAAAGTGCTGCCGTTCCGACATAGAGGTTCGAGCCGCCGTCGACTGCTCCCTTGCCCATCTGCGTGTTAAAGAACGGGATGCGCATCCGCCGCACGAACTCCGAGAGCGGCGCAACCAGGCGGGGGCGATTTCCAGCCGCGCCGATCACGATCAGTGGACGCTTGGCCGCCACTATCATATCCGCCGCACGATAAATCGCGTCCGGATGGGCGACGGGATGTTCAAGCGGATGCACCGGAACGGGTGGAACGAACGGGATCTGCTCGCCAGCGACATCCTCGGGGAGCTCCAGATGAACGGGCCCTGGACGCTCTTCCGCCGCAACCCTGAAAGCATCGCGAACCACGGTCGGAATGCTGCGCGGGCTGACAATTTGCCGCGTCATCTTGGTCAGCGGCCGCATCGACCCGATCACGTCGACGATCTGAAAACGGGCCTGCTTGGCTGTAAGTATTGGCTTCTGCCCAGTGATCATAATCATGGGCATGGCGCCAAGATGGGCGTAGGCGGCGGCAGTCGAAAAGTTGAGCGCGCCGGGCCCGAGCGTCGAAATGCACACGCCTGGCCGCCCTGTCAGGCGTCCATGTGTGGCTGCCATGAAACCGGCGGCCTGTTCGTGTCGGGTGAGGATCAATTCGATATGCGACGTGCGCAGCGACTCCAGGACATCGAGGTTCTCTTCGCCGGGCACACCGAAGACCCGATCCACGCCTTCGTTCTCGAGGGCAGCGACGAGGAGGTCAGATCCCTTTTTCAATTCCAGCGTCCTCGTGCTTGAAGCGTTACCTAAGTGAACGGATCGATCCGGATACGACAGGAACAATATATGGCACTCGCACTATATCAATGGCGGCCGGGCTGGTTCGGCAGGATCGCGTCACGGCCTTGGTGCGGGAGTCATTGCCTCGATACGCATCACCGTCTGCGGTCCATCGAAGCCCTTGTATTCGACCTCGGCCGCGAGCCTCGGCGCAACGGTCCGCCGGGAGATGGCTAGGCACGTAGTTACCCACTGGGCGTAGGCCTCGATGAAATTGGTGAGAAATTTGCGGGTCCTCTCGTTTGCCAGCGCGCCACTCGCATCAAAAATTTCGTCTGCGCGGCCCAAATAGGCTTCAGGTTGCTGCATGACCGGCACATTGAGGAAAACGAACGTCAGGCGGAGATGGTGATTAGCGCCAAACCCGCCTATTGCGCCCGGTGAAACCGTGATTACACCTCCCGGTTTTCCGTCCCAAACGCTTGCGCCTTCTGGACGGGAGCCCACGTCAATCGCGTTCTTGAGCACTCCCGGGACGGACCGGTTGTACTCCGGCGTCACGAACAAGATAGCATCTGACGCTTTGATCCGTTCCCGGAACGCCTGCCACTCCCGCGGCGCGTTCTCGTCGAGATCTTCATTGTAGAGCGGCAGATCACCGATGCCGACAATCTCCAGGCTGAGGTCATTGGGTCCCGTGCGGACAAGCAGCTCGGCTACCTTCCGATTGAGCGAGTTGGCGCGGAGGCTTCCTACCAGAACAGCGACCTTATGGGGCATGGTTGATCTCCTTCTCAATAGCAAGTTGCGGATGTGGCTAGACAGAGCGACTTTCCGCGGAGACAAATCTATTGCACCATGGTGTCGGCGATACTTTTGGATTGGTTTGGTGCGGTGAGCAGTCGATCCCGCTCATCAACATAGATACGAGCCGCAATGTGTTAGCAGGGTCTGGAGCATGGGTGCTCGCATGCGGGAGGATCGCATGACCGCTATATGCAACTCGACACGGCCGATGCATATGCGCGCTCTCCACGTTCGGCCTTAAAGGTGCGTACCGGTTGTGTGCGAATCCTTGGATTTGCTGATCCGCTCCGCAGGCTAGCAGCCGAACGCGTGCCAGGTCGCGCAGGAAGTCCCCGCGCTTTTCCGAGGTGTCTGGTCCTGGGCGTCAACCCTCTCGATCTCTAACGTGATGGCGGCCACGATCGCCGAGTTACCGGCCTTGGCCATCCCGCCCGGCGGTTCGGTACTTTGGAGATGTGCACCTAATGATCGGCCTCCTTATCGATGCGGGAGAGTTGGAAGTATTGAAGCGGGTCTGCTCAACCAGTCCGTCTTTGAGGGAAATCTCGGCGTCGTAGAGCGCTGCCGTGATGCGGAAGATGATCGAGCCATGGATGGGCCCGGGGACTGTAACGGGGTTGACAACAAGTTCACAATCGACTGCGCCGACACCCGCGTGCTCGAAACTCGCCGTCATTGGGTCACTTCGACTTACGCAACCTGCATCATCTAAGTCGCGAAGACGAACGGGATTGCGCTCCCACAGCTTCACGTAGCTGATGCGGCACGCTGGTCGTGCACACTGATGCCAAAGTATTGGCGACACCATCGTGCAATAGATTTGCCTCCTCACTTGCATGACTCTGTGCATGGCATCCGACCATGCAGACGTGCTCAGTGGAAAGGAAAATCGCGTCATGACACTCTTGTCTCTCATCACGCAGCTTCTATCAGCGTTTCGCGAATTCGTCGCACCTCGCTACCGGCCGGAGTGCCACTACATGCGCGGCCCCGGACCAGCCTACGAGCGCCGCATGGTCCCGGTCGACGCGAGGCGCGCAATGCCGAGACCGCGCGGCCGATGACGACGCGGTGCCTCGGCGACGAGCACCGTTTGTACCTGCAAGAGCCCAACTTCCACCTCGCGTTGTCAACCGCTGCGCAGCCGGAGAGCGTCCGAACGCTAATTAGGTCAGCGATATTACGATGAAATCTGCACACGACGTCCCGATCCTCGTCCAGCCGGCCATGGTCCTTGCTCCCGAAGGAGACACCCCGGTCGAAGCATTCAATGTCATGGCTTGCCTGACTGAGATTGAGCTTCTGGTCAAAAACATCTGGGAGCCCAAGATCCGTTTCGATCTGCAGGCCAGCACGGACATGCCGGTCGTGACATGGTGTCGTGCAAGCCTGCAAAGCGCTATCATGCACTTGCTATTCAATGCGCGCGACGCAATGCCGGACGGCGGCGTGATCTCGATTGTCGCTGCTCCCCGATATCAGGGGCGCGTCGCGACGGGGATTGAGGTGCGTGTAACCGACAACGGCCTCGGCATGACGAGCAATACGCTGCTCCATGCCATCGATCCTTTTTTCACTACGAAGACGACCGGGTTGGGCGGCCTAGGCTTGCCTATGGTCATGTGTTTCGCCCAGGAGGCAGGAGGACGCCTCCACATCGAAAGCGAACCAGGCGTCGGCACGATCGTGACGTTGTGGTTGCCTATTCACAGGTTAGAAACCGCTTCAGTGGGGGACCGCGCGTCTGATCTCCGGACCGTTCTGACGGCCGCCACGACGAGCTGTCTCCGACCGGTCACCTCGGGCCCAAATGCCTTAGATTGAGGAGTTCCCGCTGTGACGACGCCGAACGTACTGACACCAAGCAAGGTTCTGTTTCTTCTCACCGGCCTTGCAGGATCGCTGCTCATCAGCCTGTCGGCCCAGCTGCCCTCGGCCAATATTGCCGACATCCAGGGAGGCCTATTTTCCACGCCAGACGAGGCATCCTGGATCTTGACGGTCTACATCATGGCCAGTTTCGCCGGGATCGTCACCTCCGGCCCACTCATCAGGTTCCTCAGCATCGGCCGATATCTCACGGTGAGCGCAAGCACCTTCACGATCACGGCGTTGGCCTGCGCCACAGCCCCCAATATCGGAGTGATGATCGCGACGCGGACAATCCAGGGTTTCGTGGCCGGCGGGTTCGGTCCGGCCGCCTTCGTCGCCGTCTTCATGGTCACGGGCGGGCCGCGACTTCCGTTCGGCGTGACCCTGCTCGCCTTCGTGCTTCTGTTCCCCGGCTCGATAGGACCAGTCCTTGTCGAAGACAGCCTTGGCTGGCAGATGCTGTTCCTGATCCAGGCTGGTTTCGGCGCGACGTTGGCGCTCGCGGCCTGGGCCTGGGTGCCGCGTCAGCCTGATCCGGATTGGTCCGCCCTTAAGACTGATTGGATCGCCGTGGTCCTGCTCTCGCTCGCCCTCGCGACGCTGATGCTTATCCTCAGTCAAGGCACGCGGCGATTCTGGTTCGAGAGCGAAATCATTGTTTGGTGCGGGGCGGCTTGCATCGCCGCGTGGGCTGGATTCCTGTTCCTGGTGCGGTTTTCACCAATGCCGATCATACAACCCCGGCTTCTTGCGACGCGCAATTTCGGCATCCCGATCGCCCTCAATCTGGTGTTTCGCGTCGGCCTGGTCGTGACCGCTTATCTCGTGCCGCAGTTCCTCGCAGTCGTGCAAGGCTATCAGCCGCTGGAACTCGCTGAACTGTTCTTATGGGCTGCGATCCCGCAGCTTCTCGCAATTCCGCTGGTCTGGTGGCTCATGCATTGTTTTGACATGCGGGTGGTCATGGCGCTCGGCCTGGCGTTCTGCGCTGTCGGTACGGCCTTGGCTGTTGGTGGCACCGGCCTCTATGCCGCCGAGCAGTTCCGCCCCACCCTTGTCGTCTTTGCGATAGGTCAATTGCTGTTCCTGGGACCAGTCTTGGTCATTGGCACGAGCTCTCTGAAGCCCGCGGACCTTCCGACTGCCTCCGTTGTTTTCAACATAGCGACGCTCGGTGGCACGACCCTCGGGATCGGCCTGGTATCCCATTTCGTAACCGAGCGAGAAAAGTTTCACTCGAGCGTCATTACCGAGAAGGTGTCACTCTACAACGCGCTCGATGCTGATCGTCTGGAGACCCTCGCGGGAGGGTTGGCAAGCCGGCTGGTCGACGACAACGGCACGACGGCCCGAGCGGTCGCGCTCTTGGCATCCATTGCACGGCGCGAGGCCTGGGTCCTGGCTTTCAATGACGGCTTCCTTCTGATCGTTGGCGTGTTGCTGATCGGAGCGATCGGGATTGTCGCCATCGGCAGGTCGCCACCTTTGCGGCCGCTTAGCGTCGCCATGGGAGAAATACCATGAAGCTATTGAGCGCTGGCCTGAGCAGTCTTCTCGTAGCCGGGATGGTATTCGTCGCCGCCTCCACTTCGATGGCTCCAGGGCGATGGTTCACAAGTCTGCTTTCGACCACGACCGACAATGCTTACGTGCGTGGCGATGTTACGTCTATTAGTCCCAGGATCAGCGGTTACATCACGGAAGTGGCCATACGTGACAATCAGGCGGTGAAAGCCGGGGACATCCTGTTCCGGATTGATGACGGCGACTACCGTGCCCGGGTTGACCAAGCTGCCGCCGGAGTTGCCATGCAGCGCGCGCTACTGGCCAATCTGACCAGCCGGATCGATTTGCAGCACGCTACTATTGAACAGACACTGGCGGCATTACAGGGCGCCGAAGCCGATGCCACCCGCGCCGCGCGCAACTTTCGGCGCACTCAACAACTGAACAAGGGCGGCTGGGCTTCGCAGTCTATAAGCGATCAGACGGAAGCGGACCATCTCCGGGCGCGTGCCAAGATCGCTGAAGCGCAGGCAAATCTGGCCGCCGCTCGGCAGCAGATGCATGTGCTAGAGACCCAGCGCCCGCAGCTTGAGGCCGATATCGCCGCAGCTGCGGCGGCTCTTACGCTGGCAGAAATCGAACTCGAAAGTACCGTCGTGCAGTCGCCCGCGGACGGCTGGGTCGGCGAACGCGAGGCCAGAGTTGGGCAGTATGTCCGCGCGGGCACTCTGCTGGTCGCGGTCGTGCCTCGAAACTTCTGGGTTGTAGCCAATTTCAAGGAGACGCAGATCCCGGCGCTGCGGATCGGCGACAGTATTGCAATCTCAATCGACGCGATCCCCGGGAGAGAGTTCAGGGGGCGGGTCGAGAGCTTCTCACCAGCCAGCGGAGCACAATTTGCGCTCCTACCACCGGACAACGCGACCGGCAATTTCACCCGAATTGTTCAGCGCATTCCAGTCAAGATCACTTTTGACGCGGGGCAGCCGGACCTTGATCATCTGCGGCCCGGTATGTCAGCGGTGGTGGCTCTGTCACTAGGCAACCATCCCGGAGTACAGAATCGAACCTCGGCGGCGCAAATCGATGATCCCGAAAGCTCAGGCAGCTCCGTGCGACCTGGCAATCCACGATGACGAATTGTGGTCGAGAAAGAGGATATCAAGGCCTTCGCTGCCAAATTCGATCCGCAGCCTTTCCATCTGGATGAAGCGGCGGCGCATGAAACGATCTTCGGCGGATTGGCGGCGAGCGGCTGGCATACCGCGGCCATGACAATGCGTCTCCTGGTAGACAGCGAAATCAAGCCGGCGGGCGGGATCGTGGGTGCTGGGTTCGACGAATTCCGCTGGCCGCGTCCGGTGCGACCCGGGGACGAACTGCGTCTTGAGAGCGAGGTTCTCGATGCGCGACCGTCGCAGTCGCGCCCTCGCCAGGGTCTAATCAAAGTGCGCACGACCACGCTGAACCAGATCAATGAACCCGTGCAGATCATGATCGCCAGTTTGGTCGTGTTGCGCCGGCCAGAAGAGATCGCGAATTGCTATCTGGCAACGAGGGTTCGCTCGCTGCGCAAACAATCCAAAGGTATTGCCAACACCATTGTATAATAGTTTTTCCTGCGCTGGCAGTCGATCCTTGTGGCGCATTCGAACAGATCGGGTGGACACAGAAGGCGACATGTCAGTCCGAATCCAGATCGCCATCGCGCCCAGGAACGCGGTTCAGTTCATGGCCGAGGATTCAAGGATCTCCACCACGCGATGGTCATGGCTCGCGACGTCGTATTTGCTCGATAGCGGAGAGCGCGCATGTGCGTCTGCGTAACGCCGCGGCACATCGCCAATCGTAGATGAGGAGAGACATCATGGCCTTTATCATTAAAGTCAATGGTCAGACGCATAGCGTAGATGTCGACGACGACACTCCTCTGTTGTGGGTACTGCGCGACGTGCTTGGCATGACCGGCACCAAATTCGGCTGCGGCCTGGCGCTCTGCGGCGCGTGTACGGTGCATGTCGACGGCGTCGCCACCCGTTCCTGCATCACGCCGATCGACAGTATTGGCGAGGCCCGGATCACCACCATCGAGGCGATCGGCGCGACGGCGGAGGGCGCAAAGATCCAGAAGGCCTGGCTCGATCGAGAGGTCGTTCAGTGCGGCTACTGCCAGTCCGGCCAGATCATGTCTGCTGCGGAACTCCTCGCTTCCAACCCCAATCCAACCGATGCCGATATCGACGATGCGATGTCCGGCAACATTTGCCGTTGCGGGACCTACGTCCGCATTCGCGAGGCCATCAAGCAGGCCGCGGCGAGCTGAGAGGGAGGTAGCCATGATAATCGACCAACAGACGTCTCAAGCCTCCGTCCGGGATGAACTGCCATCGGTAAATACTCTCTCCCGACGCAGCTTTCTCCGGGCCAGCGCTGCTGCGGGCGGAGGTCTCATGCTGGGTTTCAGCCTGCCGTTCGCTACCGGCGAAGCCGAAGCGGCCGCCGGCGATGTTTTCGCGCCGAACGCCTTCGTACGCATCGGCAGTGATGGCAAGATCTCCCTGATCATGCCTTACGTCGAAATGGGTCAAGGCACCTACACGGCGATCCCGATGCTGATCGCTGAAGAGCTGGAGGTGGACCTCAAACAAGTGCAGCTGCAGCACGCTCCGCCCGATGAAAAGCTCTACATGAACCCATTGCTGGGAATTCAGGCGACGGGAAACTCGAACGCGATCCGCGGGGCATGGGAGCCGCTGCGCCAGGCCGGTGCGGCCGCTAGGACCATGCTCGTGGCCGCGGCTGCGGACCGCTGGAAAGTCGATCCGGCGACCTGCCGCGCCGAAAGCGGCGAAGTGGTTCACGCGGCGACCGGGAGACGTCTTGGCTATGGAGAACTCGCCGCCGATGCGGCCCGCATGCCGGTTCCCCCAAGCATCGAGCTCAAGCGACCTGAAGATTTCAGGCTGATCGGCACCCCGGTGAAGCGTCTCGACACGCCCGCGAAAGTAAACGGAACAGCGGTCTTCGGCATTGATGTTCGCCCGCCCGGAGTGAAGGTCGCGACTCTTGCGCAGTCGCCGGTGTTCGGCGGCCGCGTGAAGAGCATCGATGATGCCGCCGCAAGCGTCGTCAATGGCGTGCGTCAGATCGTGAGGCTCGATGATGCCGTCGCCGTGGTTGCTGACCACATGGGCGCCGCCAAAAAGGGCCTTGAGGCGCTGGTGATCGAATGGGACGACGGGCCGCACGCCGGGCTCACCACCGAAGCGATTGCCGCCGAGCTCGAACAGGCGTCGCTCAAGTCGGGAGCCGTTGCGGAAAACATTGGCGACGTCGACCGGGGGATGGCGGAGGCCGTCACCAAAGTCGACGCAATCTACCAGCTTCCGTTCCTCGCGCACGCGACGATGGAACCGATGAACTGTACCGTCCACGTGCGCAAGGACGGCTGCGAAATCTGGGTCGGCACCCAGGCGCTCGCGCGGGCTCAGGCAACCGCGGCGCAGACTGCGGGCCTCCCGCTGGACAAGGTTGTCGTGCACAATCACCTGATCGGCGGCGGTTTCGGCCGCAGGCTCGAGGCAGACTGGGTCGCTCGCGCTGTCGAGATCGCCAAACACGTCGACGGTCCCGTCAAGGTCGTGTGGACGCGCGAAGAAGACATCCAGCACGACATGTATCGGCCCATGTTCGCCCACCGGATGTCGGCCGGCCTCGACGGCAATGGAATGCCGGTCGCCTGGAACAACCACTATGCCGGCTCGTCGGTCATCGCGAGATACCTGCCGCCAGCGTTCAACAATGGTCTCGATCCAGACACGACCGAAGGTGCCATCGATCTCGTCTACAATCTCCCGAATCTGCGCGTCGAATACGTGCAGGTGGAGCCGCCTGGCATTCCGACCGCGTTCTGGCGCAGCGTCGGACCGTCGCGCAATGTCTTCGTGACCGAAAGCTTCATGGACGAGCTGGCGGTGGCGGCGAAACAGGACCCGGTCGCATACAGGCTCGCGCTGCTCGACAAGACGCCCCGAGCAAGGGCCGTACTCGAGCTTGCCGCCGACAAGGCGGGCTGGGGAGAGAAGCAGCCGCCACGGGTCGGCCGGGGGGTCTCGGTACAGAACGCATTTGCAACTTACATGGCACTGATTGCCGAGGTCGAAGTGGCGAAGGATGGCGCAGTGCGCGTTCGGCGCGTCGTCTGCGCGGTCGACTGCGGCACCGTCGTTAATCCCGACACCGTCGAGGCCCAGATTCAGGGCGCGATCATGTTCGGCATCACCGCGGCGCTTTACGGCGAGATCACGCTCAGGAACGGTCGTGTCGAGCAGACCAATTTCGACAGCTACCAGATCCTGCGCATGAACGAGGCGCCGGCTGTCGAGGTGCACATCGTTCAGAGCTCCGAAGCGCCTGGCGGCATGGGCGAGGCAGGAACTTCATGCATTGTCCCCGCCGTCGCCAATGCGATCTTCGCGGCCACGGGTAGGCGCCTGCGAACGCTACCCGTCGACACCACCGCTTTGAAGCAGCCGGCATGAACGGAAACACGGCATGATCGACATCAGCAATTGCGATTCTTTCGTTCATCGTGACTTAAGCACGTCGTCAAAGTTTAACTTTAGGTGCCAAGTAGAGACCGGAAAGGAGTATCGCCATGGTCACACGCGGTTTTATCGGTAGGCCGGGCAATACCGATCAGGCTACCCGTCTTCCGCCTGGTCAACATGTCGTCACAGACTTTCCAGTCTTGTCAGCAGGGCCGACGCCCCGGATCAGAACCGAGGATTGGACATTCACCCTCAAAGTCGGACCACGCATTGTGACGAAATGGAACTGGGCTGAGTTTCATGCTCTGCCGCAGACCAAAATGACGCGGGACATCCATTGCGTGACGACCTGGTCGAAGTTCAACACCTTTTGGGAAGGTGTACTGATCGACGATCTTCTGGCCGCGGCCAATCTTGAGGCGCCGACCGCCTACACGCTCGCGCATTCTTATGAAGGCTACTCCACCAACGTGCCATCAGCCGACCTCCTTGTTGGCAAGGCGATGGTGGCAACCAAGTACGCCGGCCAACCCCTTGCGGCCGAGCATGGCGGACCGGCGCGGCTGCTTGTGCCGCATCTCTATTTCTGGAAATCCGCGAAATGGGTGAATGCGCTGCAGTTCACCGAGCGCGATGAACTCGGTTTCTGGGAATTGCGCGGCTACCATCGCTACGGCGACCCTTGGCGCGAACAGCGCTACACAAACGATTGACGCGCCGATGCACTGGCAAAGCGCTATCATCACGCGGATCGAGAAGCTGTCGCCGCGCGTGAAAAGCTTCTTCTTTCGCCTTCCGGAGCCCATTTCGTTCCGGCCCGGTCAGCATCTTGTGCTACGGCTGACCGCACTAGACGGTTATCGCGCCCAACGCAGCTACTCGATCGCTTCCGCGCCCGGGCCTGGTAAGGCCGAAGAGCTCGAACTCACGATTGAAAGATTCGACGACGGCGAGGTCTCACCATTCATGCATGACGCCGCGCAGGTGGACGATGAAATCGAGCTGGGCGGCCCGATCGGTGGACACTTCAACTGGAGCCCTGAGGATGGCGGCCCCGTGCTTTTCATTGGCGGCGGCTCAGGCGTGGTGCCCTTCATGTCGATGCTGCGCCACCGGGCAGCGATCGGGTCGAGGGTTCCAGTTGCTCTGGTTTCTCAGCGCGATTGCGTGAGGATTTGCTGTTCTTCGACGAACTATCGGAATTGGCTGCCTTCGACGATGGCTTTAGCCTGATGGTGACGCTGACGCGGGAGGCCGTCGCGCACTCATTCCGGGCTGGACGCATCGATGCCGCTTTCATCGCGGGCGTTGTCTCGGCCATGAAGATGCCGCTGCGCCATGTGCTGATTTGTGGTTCAGATCCGTTCGTGGAGACGGCGGCCGAAGGAACGATCGCGGCCGGAATAGATTCGGCCTTGATCAAGACTGAACGCTACGGGAGTTGACCGGGCGGTCCCAAAACTCCTTCGAATCTCGTGCAAGAAATAGCGAGTCCGCCGAAGTCGGCCCTCTAGAAATTGGACGTGCCCGAGCGGCAGGCGGACCGTCCGGATGGATTCCGACGGAAAACTCAAGCTCCAGGCACTGCCCGGTTTCTCAACCGATACCGGGTATTCGCCAAGCCGGCCGCGCCGGTGGGAGTGAGCACTCCAACGTACAACAGACTCACCAGGCTTTCTTCGGGATTGGCCTCGGCGCTGCCGCCAGTGCAAGGGCCTTCAAGGTCAGCATGGAGGAGGCGCCGACGGCCAGGCCTCTGGTGAGGCGGAGGATCTCGCGTCGGCTGTAGTTCATGGTTTACGCGAGGTTGATTTACGCTGTGGCTGCAGTCGATCTTGGCGGCGATCACGAGCGAACCTGGCGCCGCTCAGGCGGCGATCGCCTCGTCGACCGACTATGCGATCAGGTTCGCCTAGAACAGAGGGTCCGGCCCAAACCCACGAAGCCACCTCGAACGAGCTCGCAGTCTTGGGAGGCGCGCAGGCTCTTCCCGCGTTCCTCTGTTGCCTGGAAGCCCAGCCAGAGCCGTCACTGAGTCCCCACGGCGAGAACGATTTTTCCGTGCGGCGGAGGACGCCGGCCCTCCAAAATGTAGTGAGCCTCGCGGGCGTCCGCGAGCGGCAGGACGGCGCCTACCCGTGTTCTCAGATTGCCGCGGTTGATCAGCTCGGTGAGTTCTGTCAGGTGCCTGGTTGTGACTTTGACCAGGAAGAAGGTCGCATCGACGCCGCGATTCTTTGCAAGCTCCTGATCGGGTTGGGACACGGCCGAAATCAGCTTGCCGCCGTGGCGCAGGACCTGGAACGAGCGGTTCTGCGTATCGCCGCCGACGAGATCGAGGACTGCGTCCACATCCCGGGCCGCGTCCTCGAAGCGCTCGGTCTGAAAATCGACCACCGTGTCTGCCCCAAGCTCGCGCACAAACGCAACTTTGTCGGTCGCTGCCGTTGTGATGGTCCGAATGCCGGCACGGCGGGCGAGTTGCACCGCGTACGCCCCAACGTTGCCTGCGCCTCCGTGTATGAGCACGGTCTGGCCTGCTGTGAGCTGCGCCTCGTCGAACAGTCCCTGCCAGGCGGTTACCGCGATCACAGGAACTGAGGCCGCTTCAACGTGCGTGAGAGTGGTCGGCTTGTGGGCAATCATGCTCACCGAAGCCAGCGCATATTCGGCGTAAGCGCCAATGAAGCGCGGATTAGTGACGCCATAAACCTGATCGCCGACGCGCAGGCCGGTGACGCCCGGCCCGACGGTCTCGATCTCTCCTGACAGGTCGGAACCCAGCGTGAGGGGAAGCGGTTGCGGAAGCACGCTCCTTCCGCCTCTGATCCAGCCATCCCACGGCCCTACCCCGGCGGCATGGACTTTGACGAGGACTTCTCCGGGGCCCGGACTGGGCACGGGAACGCGATCGAACTGCATCATTTCCGGAGGGCCGAACTCATGTATGCGCCAAGCCTTCATAGACGTGCCGACTTGGCCCCGGGCTTCTTCATGAGAGATGCTGATTGTCGTCATCGGATGCTCCTTGCATCTGTCGTGTCTTGGCAGATCTCACGCACCATCAGCTGCGGCCAGCGGCGTGGCGCGGAAGCTGATCGCCAGGCGGTTGAAGGCGTTCATCAGGCCGATCGCGATCGTCAAATCAGCGAGTTCCTTTTCGCCGAACGTAGCGCGAGCCTCGGCATAGGCCTCCTCGGGCACATGCGTGTCGCTGACCCGAGTGAGCACTTCGGCCCACTTCAGTGCCGCCTTCTCCTGGCTGCTGAACAGGCGCCCGGCCTCATCCCAGGCCGGGACGAGCACGAGCTTCTCGACCGGCACGCCCGCCTTGAGCAGGTCGCGGCTGTGCATGTCGATGCAGTAGGCGCAGCCATTGATCTGCGAGATGCGAAGATAGACAAGTTCGATCAGGGCTGCCGGCAATCCGCTCTGGGCAACATAGCCGTAGACGGCGCCGAGAGCCTTCATGCCACCCGGAGCGGCGGCCGCATAGTTCATGCGCTGGGGCATGGTGGCGGTCCTTACTGCTGCTGCGGGATGGTCAGTGTGTCTGTGGGATCGGTGATAAAGACGGCGAGCAAGCTTGCCGGTTCGGTGGCGCTGGCGTTCTCACTCACCCTGTGGTGCGAGCCAGGGTTCTCGTAGAAGCCCTCGCCGACCTGGTAGACTTTGGCGGGTTCGCCATCGACCTGGCTGCGAATAGCGCCAGAAAGTACATGGGCGTAGATGAAAGCGGACTTGGTATGGAAATGGGGCGCCGACTTGCCGCCGGGCGGGTAGATCACCTCAACAGCGATCAGGCTCTTGCCTGGGATGTTCGGGATGGCGCGCTCGAAGACAGGCCTCACCGTCTCATCGAAACCCTGCGCTCCTATTTTCTGGGAGACAGGAATCACCGTCTTGTGCTCCGGCCCGTTGGCGTACAGGGTTGTACTGGCGAGTGCGACTGCGATGCCCGCTGCGCCGATGAAACCCGTTAACTTGATCATTCTCATTGTTTTGTCCTCATGTTGGGATCAGGGTTGCGGCGATCTTGCAGCCAGCATGGGCGCAAAGCAGACGCAAGATTGAGTAAAACGACTGTAGCATCAGTCGGACTGGCAATAGCTGACGGCCGGCTACTCGGCTCGTCCAAGCGTTGCAGTCCGCCTCTTCCTCAAGGGCCACGGGCATATTGGCGTTGCCAAACAGACGCACCGTGTCGTCCTCAGAATCCACGCGGCGGTACAAACAGGCAGATTGTGTGCCCCTCACTCGCTCCGGCCGCCGAACACCAATGAAACACGCCGTCGGGACTGTTCTTGATGCGGCTGTCTGTGTAGGTAATCACTTCTCCCGTGCCCTTTATAACGTAGCCTTCGGGCCGCTCTCCGATGGCATTGTATGCGACTTCGCGGCAATCGTAGCCGGAGCAGCAGGAGAAGGGATAAGACCACCCCTGCGGCTGCGCAGCGGTCGGCGACGCGTCATGCGCACTCGCCTCCGACGCCACGAGGAACACCCGTGCGCCGACCACAAGAGCTGCGGCCAGGCGCAGCAGCGTTATGCCTGCGAAGCCGTCTCCGGGTGCGGGCTTGCTACCGTCGTCAACGACACAGCCGACATGACAGCGGCAGATCGGGTAGTAGACTGCCTGCTTCGGTCTCATAATGGGAACTCCTGTACTTGGCGTCAGCAGATCGGCGCAACAGGCTGCTGGCTGTGGAAGTTCGGCTCTTGCAGGTACGAAACGGTACACTCACCCCGGGCACCCATTGCGTCGTCCGGCTCCGTATTGTCATCGCCCGCGCGGTCTCGGCATTACGCGCCTCGCGTCGACCGTGACCGGGCGGCGTGCGTAAGCTGGTCCCGGGCCGCGCATGTAGTGGAGCTCCGGCCGATAGCGAGGCGCTACTAGTTTGCGAAGCGCCGATAGATGCTGGGTGACGAGAGACAAGAGTTTCATGACGCGATCTCCTTTCCACTGAGCACGTCTGCATGGTCGAATGCCATGTACAGATTCATGCAAGTGTGGAGGCAAATCTATTGTACGATGGTGTCCCCAATACTTTGGCATCAGTCTGGGCCGCTAAGCGCGGCCATAAGCTGCAGTTCTGATCGAAGCGGCCGTCACGAAAACAGGCTTCCGTGTCGGCCCCAAGTTGATCTGGCCTCTTTGCTCGGCGGCCGTCGTGGCGATATCGGCCGCAGTCAGCCGTTCAACATACTCGCGCATGTCCCGGGATTGCCGACGTGACCCTTTGTTGCCGCAAAGCGAACAAGGCGCGAAAGGGCTTCCACGACGTAGTTCAAGGTAGTTCAAGGATGCACAAGACGTGATGCACCTCGCTGAATTCGGAACCTGCAAAGAGCGTCGGACTTTCTCCCGTTCGCGTCTTCTCGCATTTCTGCGCACCCGTTGAGCGGTTAATCGGTCGACCGTCTCGCCTTCGGTTGCTGCCCCTCGCCACATGTGCGCGAGCATGCGCCCAAGGCAATGCCTAGGTTTTGTTGTGCGGTGGTGTCGGTCTCAATTATCGCAGCGCCTGCTCAGTGCGCGAGCCGATCCAAAAGTATTGCCGATACTATCGTGCAATAGATTTGGCGCGAATGTCAGTCCATCTGGGCCTATATCCGGATGTCGATTGGCTCTCGTGCGGCGCCCATGGCGCTCGCCCGGATTCATTCAATCGGAACCCTGATCAACCCCGTCTTCCATCTGAGCGACGAATGGAGGTTCTCATGAAAACGGTTCGTGTCATGGCGACAGCAGCCCTGATCATCGGGGGCGCGTCATGAGCCGTAGCTTCGACGCGATCATCATCGGCGCCGGGCAGGCGGGACCCTCGCTCGCCGGGCGCTTGACGGCCGCCGGCATGAAGGTCGCGCTAATCGAACGCAAATACCTCGGCGGAACCTGCGTCAACACCGGCTGCATGCCTACAAAGGCGATGGTCGCGAGCGCCTATGCGGCGCATCTCGCCAGACGCGCCGGCGATTATGGCGTCTCGGTCGGAAGGGAAATCGCAATTGACATGAAGAAGGTCCACGCGCGCGCCGCCAAAATAACACTCGATTCCCGTTCGGGCCTTGAGAACTGGTTGACCGGCATGGAGAACTGCACCGTCATCCGCGGCCATGCCCGGTTCGTCGACCCGCACACGGTCAATGTCGGCGGCGAAACGCTCTCAGCGCAGAGGATCTTCATCAATGTCGGTGGACGGGCGGCGAGACCGGATATGCCCGGCATCGACCACGTCAAGGTCCTCGACAACACCGACATGGTCGCGCTTGACCAGGTGCCGCGCCACCTCGTCGTTGTTGGCGGCAGCTATGTCGGACTCGAATTTGCACAGATGTTCCGCCGTTTTGGCGCCGAAGTGACTGTCGTGGAAAAAGGGCCTCGTTTGGTCTCGCGCGAGGACGACGATGTCGCTGCAACGATCAAACACATTCTCGAACGCGAAGGCATTGCGATCAGACTGGACGCCGAATGCATCCGCTTTGAACAATACGGCGATGAAATCCGCGTCGGCCTTCACTGCGAGCGCGAGCCCCGCGACGTGCTCGGCAGTCATGTTCTGCTCGCTGTCGGGCGCCGCCCTAACACCGATGACCTCGGCTTGGAGGAGGTAGGAATCGCGCGGGACGCCCGCGGTTTTATTAGGGTTGACGATCATCTCGCGACCAACATCGAGGGTGTCTTCGCGCTCGGCGATTGCAACGGCCGCGGTGCCTTCACCCACACGGCGTACAATGATTTTGAGATCGTTGCGGCCAATCTGCTTGACCGCGAAAGCCGCAAGGTCAGCGACCGTGTTCCGGGCTACGCGCTCTACATCGACCCGCCGCTGGGACGCGCCGCCATGAGCGAAGCGGAAGCGCGAAAGGCCGGCCTCCCCGTTCTCGTCGGCACGCGGCCGATGACTCGGGTTGGGCGTGCTGTCGAGAAGGGCGAGACGCTCGGATTCATGAAGGTCGTCGCCAATGCCGAAACGGGCAAGATCCTCGGCGCCGCGATTCTCGGGACGGGCGGTGACGAGGCGATTCACGGCATACTCGACGCAATTAACGCAGGCACACAGTATCGCGACCTTCAATGGGCAGTGCCGATCCATCCGACGGTCTCGGAGCTAATACCAACTGTGATCGGTGCAATGCAGTAGAGTGGTTGGGCGGGTACTCGCCACGAAGGCAGCAGTGGAGGATCGATACCAAAGTCTGATAGACCTTAGTAGGAGTAACCCCAATACTGCGTGAGTGAGTTCCATCCTCCGGCGTGGGGCGTGGACTAATGGCTGGCGCGAGGGCTCCGACTCTGGGCCTGGGCAATTCGGGCCATCGAGGTGTCCACGTGGCCAAATCCGCTACCATGTGGCGTTTCGCTTGAGAGGTGACGAGCCTGCGGGACGCTTCACAGAGGTCGGGCCATGAATCCAAGTTCTGCAGAGATTGCAATTCCGTCCTACACTCTTCAGAAATGGCAGCGAATTGTCGACCTGTTGGCCAATATCGTGCACGTTCCGTCGGCGGTGGTGTGCAAACTCGACCCGCCGCACTATACGCATTACAGTATCTTGGCTTCTAGCAACTCGGAGGGAAATCCTTTTCCAGTCGATGACACCTTCTCGATGGATATTGGGACCTTTTGCGAAACTGTAATCAAGAGCCGCGAACCGCTGCTTGTCATCAACGCCTTGGAAGACGATCAGTGGAAACTGGCTCCCGAGATCCAAGTGGGGATGGTCTCGTATTTGGGATTCCCCGTTGTCTGGCCTGATGGGCGGATGTTTGGAACCATCTGCGTCCTTGATGATAAAGCCAATCGATACAGCGACCTCTACCAGGAACTCCTATTGCATTGCCGCGATGTCCTACAAGCGGACCTGCAGACGCTGGTCCGCTTCGGCCACGAACTCGAGGATCAAAAGGCACATCTCAGTGAACTGTTCGCACGGGTTCCAGAAGCTGTTGTCATGGTCGATGGCGACTTCAGGATTACGCGTGTCAACCCGGAGTTTACGAAGATTTTTGGGTACACGGCAGAAGAAGCGATCGGTCAGGGAATCAAGGAACTCATTGCGCTCGACGATCGGCAGGAGGAGGTCGAAGGTTTCTTGTATCGGATGTTCCATACGGGGGAGGCATTCGCCGGTGAGACCATCCGCAGACGTAAGGACGGCAAGCATGTGCCAGTCTCCCTTATCTGCGTTCCGGTTCCATCCAATGGTGGTGGGAGGGTTGGGTACGTGATCTATCGCGATATGACAGATACGAAGCGCCTCGAGGATGAGCGGCGGCGATATCACGAAATTCAGTTGGAACTCGCACACGCAAGCCGAATCGCGACGCTAGGGCAACTGTCCGCGTCAATTGCGCACGAGCTTAACCAGCCGCTGTCGGGCATCATAACCAATGCCGGCACCTGCCTTCGTATGCTGGCCGCCGATCCACCGAACATGGACGGCGTGCGAGAAGCCGTGCGGCGCACGATGCGAGACGGTGACCGCGCCTCGCAGGTTATCACGCGGCTGCGTGCTCTGTTTAGCAACAAAGAGCCCGCATTTGAGCCAGTGGACCTTAATGACGCGGTGCGAGAGGTGGTTGCGCTGTCGCTTGGTGAGATCCGGAACAGTCAGGTGATTTTGCGGACTGAACTTGCCGACGACCTCCCGTGTGTCTCGGCAGATCGTATTCAGTTGCAGCAAGTCGTCCTGAATCTGCTACGGAACGCGTTGGATGCGATGACCACGGTCGATGATCGTCCAAGAGACTTGCTGATCAGAACCGAACGGGAGGAGGAGGATTCGGTGCGGTTGAGCGTGAAAGATGCGGGGGTCGGTTTCGACCCTCACACTATGAAAAAACTATTCGAGGCTTTTTACAGTACAAAGAATGCCGGGATGGGAGTCGGACTTGCAGTGAGCCGCTCGATCATTGAGAACCATCATGGCCGCCTATCAGCGGCTCTAAACGATGGCCCGGGGGCTACGTTTTCGTTTTCTGTTCCACGGCCATGAGAATGCCGGTTCGCCCAGTCCTGATCTGCGGTTCGAATCCTTTCGTGGAGACGGCGACTGAGGGAACGTTCGCGGCTGGAATAGATCCGGCCTTGATCAAGACCGAGCGCTACTGGTTGCCAGATCCCGAGTTAATATGCGATTCCGAGCCTCGCCGCCATGTTAACCAAGTCGGGGAGAGAGCCAGCCTTCATTTTACGCATCACCTGGCCTCGGTGTGCCTTCACGGTGATCTCGCTGATGCCGAGCTCGAAGCCGACCTGCTTGTTCAGCAGACCGGAGACCACCAGTGCCATGACCTCTTGCTCCCGGCGGCTGAGGGATGCGTGACGATCCCGCAACTCATGGATCTCGGAGTTTAGGGCAAGCGAGTTTCTGCTGCGCTCGAGCGCCTGCTCGATCGCAGTCAGTAGCACCTCGTTGCTGAACGGCTTCGTGAGGAACTCGGCGGCCCCGGCCTTCATCGCCTTGACGGTCATCGGCACATCGCCGTAACCCGTAACGAAGATGATCGGCATGTCGGTCCGCTCGACTGAGACGGACTGCTGCAGATCGAGCCCGTTGAGATCCGGAAGATTGACGTCCAAGATCAAGCAGTTCGGAACCACCGGACGGGGACAGGCGAGGAATTCCCGCGCCGACTCGAATATCTCCGACTGCCAGCCAGCGGAACGGATCAGCAACTCCAGCGATTCGCGCACGGAAACATCATCGTCGACGACGAACACGACAGCCATTTCGTGCGACATGGATGCAGACCTCGCTTCGTCGCTAGGTGCAGTCGCCAGATCCGTATTCATCACTTATATCTCCACGAGATGGCCACAAAATGGCGTGCGCTAGGTCCTACTGAGCGCTGAACTGAGCGCCTCCTCAAGGGCAGCATCGCTGAACGGCTTGAACAGGCAC
The DNA here is from genome assembly GCF_000502375.1 of Mesorhizobium sp. L48C026A00. Classification (NCBI taxonomy): domain Bacteria; kingdom Pseudomonadati; phylum Pseudomonadota; class Alphaproteobacteria; order Hyphomicrobiales; family Phyllobacteriaceae; genus Mesorhizobium; species Mesorhizobium sp. L48C026A00. The sequence goes on from NZ_AYWU01000020.1 coordinate 74,794, forward strand.
TCCACCGCGCCCTGCTCAAGCAAACGCGGGCGCACGGTGTCGTCCCGGTGCGCAGTGATGTAAACGATCGGAATCGGAAAGCCCCGACGTTTGAGTTCCCGCTGCAGCTCGGGACCTGTCATCCCCGGCATAGAGACGTCGAGGATCAGGCATCTGGTCTTGCCGATGGTATCGGACGCCAGAAACTCTTCCGCCGAGGAGAACGCCCGCACGCTGAAGCCGAATTCCTTAATCAGATCGGGTAATGACTCGCGTACGGACTCGTCGTCATCGACGACCGATACGAGTGGATGCGCAATTTTCATGAAATCCCCGCTACACTTTGGGCACTGCTGATGACTGACGCCCCCGCCGCGCTGATATCTTGCGCGGGTGCCTCATCCCCTGAGAACCTGGGGATCGAAAACGAAAACGTGGCCCCGGGGCCATCATTGGATACTGCCCACAAGCGGCCGTTGTGGCTCTCGATGATAGAACGGCTGACGGACAAGCCTATCCCCATACCGTCGCTCTTAGTCGTGTAGAACGCCTCAAAGAGCCGCTCCGTATCCTCGGGTCCGAGACCGACGCCGGCGTCCTGCACGGTCAGGCGTACATGATCGTCCTCGTCCAGATCGGTCCTCAAGAGCAACCGCCTCGGGCGATCGTCAACACCGCTCATCGCATCCGCAGCATTACGCAGCAGGTTCATAATGACCTGCTGAAGCTGGATACGGTCTCCGCCAACAAACGGAAGCCCGACGGCAAATTCGGTGCGTAGAACCACCCGGCTTCTCTGAAGATCACTCCACAACAGATCGATCACCTCTCGTGCAGCCTCGTTGAGATCGACCGGCTCGATCGCCGCGGTTCTCTTGCTGAAGAGTGCGCGCAGCCGCGTGATCACGTCGGCTGCACGGTTGCCGTCGCGGATGGTGCGCCGCGCGGTCTCCCGCGCGCCGTCCATGTTCGGTGGATCGGCGGCCAGCATACGAAGGCAGGTGCCGGCATTGGTTATGATGCCCGACAGCGGCTGGNTGTTCGGTGGATCGGCGGCCAGCATACGAAGGCAGGTGCCGGCATTGGTTATGATGCCCGACAGCGGCTGGTTGACTTCATGGGCAATCGACGCTGTCAACGCTCCGAGGCTAGTGATCCTGGTGACATGTGCGAGTTCCGAGCGGGCCTCAGTGAGTGCCTCGTCCGCGAGCCGACGCTCCGTGACGTCCTGGACCGCAGCTAAACACTCCAATCGGCCATCCTGGTGACGGACCACACGACCGAAGGTGCGCAGGTACTTCACCCTGTCATCTGGCATCCGCAGCCGGATCTCGTAACCCGGATAGCCGTGGCCAGCGCGAACCCGATCCAATTGCGCCGACAGCGAGGGCATGTCGTCCGGGTGGACTCGCGCACGAAACTGCTCGAGCGTTACAACGCCATTCGGGTCAAACTCGAAGATACGACAGAGTTCTTCCGAAAACGCGATCTCGTCCGTGTCCACGCGCCAGGAGAAGCTACCGGTCGAACTGAGCTGTTGACCTTCGGCGAGCAGTGTTTCACTGCGCCTAAGCGCTGCCTCAGTACGCGCGCGTTCGATGGCGATGCTCGCGAGGTGCGTCGCATGCGCGATGAGACTCTGATGCTGAGGCGACGGGCCCGCAGGCTGGCGCTGATAGAGGCAAAGGGTGCCAAGGACCCGTCCATCCTTTGCGTAAATTGGCGTGCTCCAGACCGACCGCAGTCCGTGTTCCAGAACATGGATTCGAGCAAAGGAGTCGCGCCAGCGTGGGTCCGTATCCATGTCCTCCGCAACTACCTGCACCTTCTGACGAACTGCTATCGCGCAGGGCAATGCGTCGCCGCTAAGAGAGAGCCCAGCAATTGGGTCGGTGTAACTGGCAGGCAGCGAAGGCGCCACGCTATATTCGATGGTTGAGCCGCTCCAATCGATCGGGTGGACATCGCAATAGCAGCCTGGGCCAGCCCCCTCGACCATCTTGCAGAGCTCGCTGAGAACGTCGTGGAGCGGACTGCCGGACGCAATCATCTCCAGCAGATGCTTCTCGAGGGCGAGATTGGTTTCCGCGCGTTTGCGGTCGTCAATGTCGGTATTGACCCCATACCATTTAACGATCTTTCCGGACGCATCGCGCAACGGGTTGGTGCGAAACAGAAGCCATCTATACTCACCATCAAACCGGCGCAGCCGCGCCTCCGCTTCTCCTTGCTTTCCGGAAGCCATGATGGACTGCCACGTGGCAGTCAGCCCGCTCAGATCGTCGGGATAGACCGCGACGGTCCAGCCCCAACCCTGCGCCTGCTCGGCTGAGAGGCCGACATAGTCGAGATAGTGCTGGCTGAAGAATTCGGCTGAACCATCAGGACGAGCCGACCAAGCGAAAGCCGGAATGGTGTCGATGATTAGTTTGAAACTGCGCTCGCTCTGGCGAAGCGCTTGCTCGGCGCGCTTCCGGTCGTCAATGTCGATGCTTACTCCGTACCATTTGACGATATTCCCGGATTCGTCGCACAGTGGGTTGGCACGAACTAGAAACCATCGATAAATGCCGTCGAAACGGCGGAGGCGTGCCTCAGCTTCCCCCGATTTTCCGGATGCTAAAATGGCCTCCCAAGCAGCAGTAAGTCCGTCTACGTCGTCTGGATGGACCGATGCTGTCAGGTCCCAGTAATCGGACAGCGCAGTTGTCGGTACCCAATCCTTTGATTGGCCGATCGAAAGGCCCGCATAATGAAGATAGTGCTGGTTGAAGAATTCGGTGGAACCATCTGGACGGGCAGACCATGCCAGAACGGGAATCGTGTTGATGATCTCGTTGAGATTGCGCTCGCGCGCCGCGAGGGCTTCTTCGGCGCGCTTGCGCTCGTCAATGTCAATGAGCAGGTTGTACCAGCGGACGATGCGCCCGTTCGTGTCCCGAAGTGGAGATCCGCGAGACTGAAACCAGCGGTAGACGCCATCGAAACGTCGAGCGCGGACTTCGTCCGTGAAGGGCTCACCCGACGCGATCGATCGAGTGAAGTACTCGACAGCACGCGGTAGATCCTCCGGGTGTGTCATATCGCTGGTTGCCCAGCGCTTCAACTCCTCAAGTGGCTTGCCAAAGAACTCGATGATCTGGCGGTTAACGTATTCGAGCTCACCATTTGGCGTAAAGGCCGCGATCATGCCCGGAATACTGTCCACGATCGATCGGGCATAACTTTCGCTTGCACTGAGCGCCTCCTCAGCCCGCTTGCGATCATCGATATCGACCAGCAAATGAAACCAACGGAGGATGTTGCCTTGCGGATCACGCAAAGGCAGGCCAAGGACGTTGTGCCAGCGATAGACGCCGTCAGCACGGCGGTGGCGGCTCTCGACATTGTAGGCGCTGCCCTTTCGGTGCGCATCCAGCTGAGCAGCGATCGTCCGCTCCAGATCATCTGGATGGACGACGTCAGAGGCCTTCCAGCCTTTCAGTTCTTCGAATGTTTTGCCGAAGTAATCGAGGGTGAACTGATTGAGACCCTCGACCTCGCCCGACGGTGTGGTCACGGCGACCGGCATCGGAATGCTATCGACGATCAGCTGAAAATCGAGCTCCCGCCGCCGCAAGGTCTCCTCAGCTCGACGAAAATCCTCGACGTCTGTGCCCACTCCACACCATTTGATGATCTGTCCGCCGTCGTCGCGCATCGGGCTGCACTGGACGCGGAACCAATGGTACTGCCCATCGAAGCCCCGTACGCGCGCTTCCAAGTCGCCGGGCTCGCCAGTCGCCAGAATCGATCGCCAGCGTTCGAGTACCGTGGGCAAGTCGTCTGGATTTACCGCGGCCTGCCACTCCCAGCCATGGGCTTCATCAAGGCTGAGACCGGTGTAGTCGGACCAGCGTTGATTGGCGAAGTCGAAATGCCCGTCGGGCTGCGCAGTCCACACCATCGCCGGAAGCGCGTCGAAGACGCGNCGAAGACGCGGCCGAGATCGATCTCCATTGCCATCCTTTCGCGTGTGTCTGCGCGCATGAGCATGCGCCGGGCCAATCCAAAGGTCTATTGTGCCTTGGTGTCGGTTTTGGGCGGTAAATAGGTCTCGCCGTTCCACCAAGACAAAAGTATTGCCGATACCATCGTGCAATAGATTTGGCTGCTCTGACAGTCGACCTGTGTGGTACGAATCCCCGGACACGTGGACGTTGGCGAGGCCACTTTTTCTCGTCGCCGAGGATGTAGCAGCGGCTGTGACGTCATCGTTTGCGCGGCAGCATCAACCAGGAGGACCTCATGCTCAAGATATTCGGCGCGGTTGGATCGGGCTCAGTTCCGATCGAGGCCACGCTGACGCTGCTCGGAATTCCCTACGAGGTGATCGAGGCGGTCACTTGGGAGGACGAAGCGGCGCGCAAGCGGGTCGAGACGGTTAATCCGCTCGGCCAGGTCCCGGCGCTGGTGCTGCCGTCCGGCGAGATCATGACCGAAAGTGCTGCGATTTTGATTTATCTCGCCGATCTCTATCCACAGGCACGGCTGGCGCCAGGACTCAACGACCCCGCACGCGCGCAATATCTACGCTGGATGACCTATGTGTCGGCGGCGATCTACGCGTTTGCCTGGATCAAGGACGACGCGATGCGTATCGCCGCCAGCAAAGATGACGCGCCGCGCGTGATCGATCGCGTTCATGACCGGATCGCCGATTGCTGGCGCAAGATGGACGAGCAGATCACACCCAGCCACTACATCCTCGGCGACGAACTCTCTGTGCTGGATCTCTATGTGACGGTGATCTCGCGCTTCGGCCCTTGGCGCACGCGCTTTTACAAGAGCGCGCCTAAGATGGCCGAAATCGTCCGCCAGATCGATGCCGACCCGCGCCTCAAGGAGTTCTGGGCGAAGCGGTTTCCATTTTACGAGGGATGGGAGCAGTAAGCGCCACGTCACTCTCGAAATGAACTTGAGTTCGAGAGGCATCTTTAGGACGCCACCGTAGGCCAAGCCTTGGGTGAATTGTCGTCGACAAAGAGCAATATAAGAGGCGCAGATGCCGAGTTCGACCCCCTTCGTGCGCGAGAATAGGCACCAGCCGAGTGTTCTATTCTTCTTGGTGCCCCGTCTTCTTATCGGACCGGATCGCTAATCACGCAAACCAATCCAAAAGTATCGGCAATACCTTCGTGCAATAGATTTGCGCAGGCTGTCGCTTCATCTGTGTGTATCCCGATTGCATCGGCGGACGAGGCTGAAAGCCCTGCCCTGGAATGCGGCGCCCTCCAGCGAAATTGGGCAATATTCCAACAACGGAGTAGGACAATGAATTACGCAAAGACTGACGAAGCTGTCAGGAAGCTTACCCCGGCGCAATATCGGGTAACGCAGGAGAGCGGCACCGAGCGCCCCTTCACAGGGGAATATCATGACAACAAGGAGCCGGGCATCTATGTCGACGTCGTTTCCGGCGAACCGTTGTTCGCTTCGGCCGACAAGTTTGATTCCGGCTCCGGCTGGCCAAGCTTCACGAAGCCGATTGTATCGGCAAATGTCAACGAACTGCGGGACGACTCGCATGGCATGATTCGCACCGAGGTTCGCTCGGTACATGGCGACAGTCATCTTGGCCATCTGTTTCCCGACGGCCCCGAAGACCGGGGCGGGCTACGCTATTGCATCAATTCCGCTGCGCTGCGTTTCATTCCGCGCGACGAAATGGAGGCCGCGGGCTACGCCGCGTACCTCGACCAAGTGGAGGACATCTAAATGACCGAGAAAGCTGTTCTGGCTGGTGGCTGCTTCTGGGGCATGCAGGACTTGATCCGCAAGCTGCCTGGCGTAATTGAGACCCGCGTCGGCTACACCGGCGGCAACGTGCTGTACGCGACCTATCGCAATCACGGCGATCATGCCGAGGGCATAGAGATCGTCTTCGATCCCGAGATGACCAGCTATCGCCGGATACTGGAGTACTTCTTCCAGATTCACGATCCCACCACGAAAAATCGGCAGGGCAACGACTTCGGCAGCTCCTACCGCTCGGCAATCTACTACGTCGACGATGAGCAGAAGCGCATAGCAGAGGACACCATCGCAGATGTGGACGCTTCGGGCCTGTGGCCGGGTAAAGTCGTCACCGAGGTCGAGCCGGTGGGAGACTTCTGGTACGCGGAACCGGAGCACCAGGATTACCTGGAGCGCTACCCCGGCGGCTACAGCTGCCATTACCCTCGCTCCGACTGGGTGCTGCCCCGCCGGGTCGCGGCCGAATAGGCGCCCAGCCCAGTTCCGGCTGGGAAGAACAGCGAGCCATGCACATTCCGTTATGCCCCGTCGGTGCGCTTGGCCTGACCGCCGCGAAACCCCGGGTATCGCGGCGACCGATGCGGCAGGAAGGGCAGTCCGCCAACAAGTTTGCCGCAGGCCGAGTTTCATTCCATGCCGATAAGCGCACCAGCCAAGTTCGGATGATCCAAGGAGAAACGAATTGAAGGCCGAGACGACCAACGCCGATGACTTCTCTGCTTTCCTCGACCGCCTTGGTAGGCTTCCCACTGGCTTCTCACGGGGCATCTACGAAGGGTCGCCGTATGGCGTCACTATCGACAGATCGGCCGGCTGGACGAAGTTGTTCGCCCGTGAACTCGGGGGCCGCGAAATCGTTAGCTTCAATCTCTATCAGACCCCGGCGGGTGAGGTTCATCTTCGACCGTGCGAGATGTCCTCGGCCAAAGTGATCGACTTCGTCCGTGGCTTCTCCGCGGACACGGCTGGATGGCGGAACACGACGCGCTGGCCACTGAGAGGAGTTGACCGGTCATGACTTTTCGAGACTCCCGCCCCTACACGCGGCGCTTGCGGCGCAGAAAGCCGCAGCGACAGTGATCAACATGTTTCTCTGGAAGCTTCTAGAACAGGAGCGGGGCGCGATTTCCGGTAGCCGAATGAGCGAATTCCTCGTGAACATTTCAGGGTCTGGCCCTGCAGCCGCAAGCATGGAGATTTGGGCGGGCATGGCTTTGCTCGGAGTGCTGGGATTTGTTCTAGGTTTCGCGCTCAACCATGGATCAATCTGCACCGTTATCGCCACGAGGGAACTGGTTTCGGAGAAGAGGCCCGCAAGATTCATCGCGCTCGTCGAATGCGCCGTCTGGGCGACCCTCGTCTACGCAATCCTGGAAACACCACCGATGATGCAGGAAGGTTGGTCGCCACTCGGCTACCTGGTTCCGGCAGCCATCTTGTTCGGGCTTGGCACCTATGTGAACGGCGCTTGTGTGTTCGGGTCAGTCGGCCATTTCGGGAATGGGGAAATCGACTTCGGATTCGCGTTTCTCGCCATCTTTGCGGTGTTCTATATAGAATCTCTGATTGGCTTGCTGCCGGATCAGCCGCCGATAAGTGCTCCCCCGCCGCTTGGGGCGGTGCTTCTCGCACTTGCACTGTCGGCCATCCTGGCGCTGAGGCTCGGTGTGTCATTCAGATCCGAGTCCAACTTCCGGCGGCTGACGCTGTCGATGGGAGCGGTCGGAATCACCTTTACGATCCTGGCAGTTTTTGCGCCTGGGTTCTCGATCACTGCATCGGTTGGATCGATCGTTTCGATACCCGTCGCGGGCGCCGTGATTGCAGTCTGCATGTTCGGCGGCAGTCTTTTCTCCGCAAGATTCCGGAAGCGCCGATTCAAGCTGAAATGGCCGACAATCAACACCATTGTCAGGAGAACACTAGGGGGCATCCTTATGGGATTGGGTGCGCTACTCATTCCCGGTGGGAACGATACGCTGCTGATGATTGGATTCCCCATGGGGGCATGGCAGGCCGTGCTCGCCTACGCTTTGTTCGTTGCGACGCTTGCCGTTCTCATCGCCAAATTCGGTTCGATGGCAAGGTCTTGGTCATGACGGCGGCTATGTCAGGACATTGCGCTTGCGAGCGCCTCCACCATCCCAGGGGGAAGTGCAACGAGCGCACGGCGAAACAAATAGCGATCTGCCCTGTGCAAGTGTGAAGCCTCCGCGACTCCGCCGCTCGGTCGTAAAGATCACAGCGCCGCTGCAAGCCGCGGCGCTTTATGAACTTTCTCGCGACCCGAGGCGGCGCCCTTGCTGCAGTCACCGTGGCGAGCGCAGGGGCTGGTGAGCGAGGTTGTTCCGGCCAAGCGGCCGTCGCCACGCGCTTTGGAGATTGCCGGTTCGATCGCCCGGTTGCGATTACGCCTACGCAACAAGGACGTGCTCGCCGGCTGCCGAAATGACGTGGGAGGACTGCGTATCGAGCACCGGCTGGCCGTCGAGGCTTCGCCAATCCGGCTCGCCGATGACGGTGGGGAGCGATGAAGGCTGGAACTGTCGAGTTCCTAAGCAACCCTCAACGACGAGGTGTGGTTGACAGCAATCGAGCATTCACTCGAACGGAGCAGGACCGCCCTGCTTTCGATCCGGAGGTCCGGCTGCCGCCGGCATCGTCGCCCACCGCTCAGCCGTCGCGAGCAGGAGGTGTCCTGGCGGGGTATAGTTTCTGGGCTGTTGAGCAAGCAGGCCGGCTTCGAGCTCGGCATTCGGAGATTACGGTGAAGGAATACCGTGGCCAAGTGATGCGAAAGATGCAGGCAACTTCCCTCGCCGACTCGGTAACGATGGCGGCAAGTCGTGCCGCAATTGCACTCTAGCGGCGTATGCCGCGGTATGCCGCCAGCTTTACTCATTAGCCAATCTCGGTGACTGATCCCGGCGCGGTTGTCGCTACCCGGCGTTCGCGTGCAGATCACCCGCGGCTGGTTCACTCAATAGTCCCACTTTCAACTGCCAAACCTGACGCGATAGCGCGGCGCGCAGCGCCTGTTTGTAACACCGTGAACGGCATCCACCACTCCAAAGGTATCGCCGACACCATCGTGCAATAGATTTGCATCTGCTGATGGTTGATCTTTTTCCCGCATCCGCACGGTCGGGTAGACAGAGGAGAACGTCATGTCAGCAGTATCGCTACCGCCCACTCGGCGCGAACTACTTGCCGCCACGGCTGCCGCCATCGGCCGCTGCGGCACGAGATCTGACGCCCGCAACCGGTCATTGACCCAGGCAAATTCCTATAGCAATGGAGAGACACCCATGAAACGGGCGCAGAAGAGTCATGTCACGGCAGCCGCACAATATGCCGTCCGTGGACGCAGGAACAACGTTGTCGCGGCAGTGGCTCTTGTTGCCGCTGTTATGGGTGCCAGGCCAGCCATGGCCGACAGCACGGCTTCGAACGCGATCGCAGCGAATCCCAATAAATCCGTTGCGACGTTGCCGGTAGATGCCACGTCGTCGAAGAGGCAGGTTCGAGTGGAGCGTCGCACGCCCGCCTATTGGCGTGTAACATTCGACAACCCGCCATTCAATATCTTCGGGCCAAAATCGATACCGCAGCTCGACGAGGTGATCACCGCGATCGAAAACGATCCAGACCTCAAAGTCGTCGTATTCGACAGCGCAGTTCCAGGCTTCTTCCTCACCCACTATGATTTTATTCCCCCGCTGTCGGCTTCCACGGGCCTGCCTTCCGGCACGACTGGCCTTCACCCGCTTCCCGATATGCTGGTCCGTCTGTCTCGTGCGCCAATCGTATCGATCAGTTTGATCCGCGGACGAGCAACCGGCGTCGGGAGCGAATTGGCTCTGGCAAGCGATATGCGTTTCGCAAGCCGTGAAAAAGCGATCCTGTCTCAATGGGAAGTTGGCGCCGCACTTGTGCCAGGTGGCGGACCGATGGCGCGCCTTCCACGACTCGTAGGTCGCGGACGTGCACTGGAGATACTCCTCGGTGCCGAGGACATCGATGGCGATCTGGCCGAGAAATACGGCTACGTCAATCGCTCCTTTCCGGATGATCAGCTTGACGGCTTCGTAGACGCGTTCGCCATGCGCGTTGCAACGTTCGACAACCAGGCGATCGCCGACACCAAACGGCTCGTCGACTTCGCAAGCCTGCCTTCGGACCCGGAGATCGCTGCCGGATGGGATGCGTTCATCACGTCCGTGCAGCGCCCTCAGGCTCAGGCCAAGATCAAGCAGCTCATGGAACTGGGACTGCAAACTGATCCCGAGATCGAGGAGAGGCTTGGCCACTACACGGCAACACTCGGGCAGGACTAGCTCTCACCTTTCAGTAGGTTGTCCTCCGGTCCGAACCGGGGAGCTGAGGTTGTCGAAGCTTCGGTGATTCTCGGAGGATCAAAGCAGGTCGAGAGCGGGCAAATGCCGGAGGCCGTCGCCGAAGCCGCAGGCGACTGCCCGCGGACGAGGCCGACGACGCCGAGCTCTATGCCAGCATCGACACCATGGTCTGAAGCACAACCTGCTTGTTAACCCCGTCGATGAGACATTTCACGTCCACGGCGGTGGTCGCCGCCTGGCAGCGTTGCAGAAGCTCGCGACCGAAGGTCACGTCGCGCCGGACGAGAAGATCATGTGCAAGGTTGAGGACCCCGATGAGGCCGAGGAAACCTCGACCATCGAAAACGTGGTGCGCCGGCACGCATCCCGCCGACCAGTTCGTCGCCTTTGCGGCGCTCGTCGACAAGGGCCGCAGTAGGGAAGAAATCGCAAACCGCTTCGGCGACTGCCGGCCTGGTCGAGCGCCGACTGAAGCTCGCCCGTGTCGCAGTAGAGATCCTCGATACCTTCCGCAAAAATGAGATGTCGCTCGAATGCGTGATGGCCTTCACGCTGAGCGAGGATCACGCGCCAGTGCAAGGTATCCCCTACAGCCCTAGGCAACACCAGCTGCGCACTTCGTTCCGCCGTGCCGTGCCTCCTGCGTATCGACGCGAACGGTCCGCCGTCCGGAGTCAACGCTCCCGGTCATCGTCCAACGAGCGCTGCGTGTCGCGGTTTTGGCGCTCAACACGGTCCACCTGCTGCTCGGCCTTCTTTCCCGCCGCGGAGCCCGGCGCGGCCCGTTTGTCGGGCTGCCGTGGGTTTTGCTCGTTCGCGCGGTCCTGTGTCTTGGCCTGCTGGCCCTTTTCGCGCAGTAGGCGGCCTTCGTCGCGCTCCGTATCAGTGGCCACGGTTGCGCCTGTGGCCGCCTGCACCCGCACATCATTCAGCCGTTCATTCAGGAGGTCGTCCATTTCCTCGCGGATACCGGCAAGCTCATGCTTGTCCTCCTTCTTCGACAAGGAGCCTTCGATCCGATCGAAGGCTTTGTTGACATCCGCGATCTTCCGGCGAAGTTCGAGCGGCGAAAATCCCATGCTCACGATCTCCTGTATGTGATTGGTTAGATTAATTAGAGTATCAACTTTTTCGATCGACGGCGATAGCGATGTCTCCTCCCCGCCTGATGCCGGCGCCGCGCGAAGTTCGGCCCGCTGAACGGCCGCGACTTCGGCGATCGCAGCCGAAAATGCATTGGCGGCTGTGTCCGCTTGCAACCCGGGCATAGCCTCGCGCGTCATAGTGGCGGTCAGCTGCCAGCCACGCGTAATCCCGGCCTCATAGGCGGCAATTGTCTTTGCCTCAAAAATGGCCTGCCGCTTCGCTTCGACGCGCTCAGCGATCGTCGGCGACACAGAGTAACGCGTGTCCCGCTTCGATCGTTCGTACGCCCCGGCCTGGCGCATATTGAACGGCCGCGAAGCGGGAAAGTCCATGCGGCTGGTCGCAACCATGGCAATCCCCTCCTCGCGGGCTTTTTCGGCGAATGCTGCGCGCAAGTCGTAAAGGTCCGCTTGGCTGAAATGTAGCTGCCGGCCACTTTCCGAGCGCGCCAGGATCATCGCGTGCACATGGACGTGCCCGGTCTCAGGATGATGCGCGATCGCCCATTTGTGGTCGGGAATCTTTTCGGCAAGCACGTTCTCGGCCGCGCGCAGCAACGCACGCGCGTCTGTGCCGGCCCTCGCCGAAAAGACGACGTGATAGACGTTGCGTGGCTCCACCGTCTTGAAATCCGCCTTCCACGACGCGTACAGGGCTTGCGCGGCCTTGTCCGCGCGCTGGCCGGCAGGCAGCTCGTCACCGTCGGACTTGATCACGCCGGCGTTGGCGCGAATGAATTTCTGCAAAAAATATTGGCCGCCTCTTTCGCTCGAGACGGCCGCTTTGATCTCGGCCTTGCCGGCCACACCAGCGTCCTTCAGCCGGGCCGTGATCCCGTCATCCGCGCGTTGCAAGATACGGCTCCTGCCGTTTTGGTGATCGGCCCTCTGCAACGCTTTGGCCAGCGCGGCAGCTTTCATGTCGGTGTAGGCATAGACCTTCGCGGTGTGGCCGGCCCGCGCATAGACGAAGGGCTTGCTGCCGAACCCGGCGTTCAACGCGTCGTGCAGTTCATCCTGGCCGGGATCGCCGGAGAGCTCGACGTCGACCTCGATAAAATTCGTGTTCTGGAACGGCTCGCGAAAATCTTCCTGCCACTCATCCAGAAGCACCCGCCGCTGCTCGCGAGTCTCGACGCTGAGCCCCGAACTCGTGAAAACCTCGATATCGTGTTTTTTGCCGCCCTCATCGGGCCTGGTGCCGAGATATTCGAGCAAGGCGCCGGCAGCACCCTTCGTCCCGGCGGTCGAAATGACCTTGAACNCCGCCGGCTGCGCCCCGGCCGCGATTGCGGCGCGCGCCGCGATCGCCTGCGCGTGGCTTGGTCCGCGCGTGGTCTTTGCGACAGCGGTCGGGACTGGGCGGCCGCCACCGCCACCCCCTCCCCCTCGCCGTCTTTCATCCTCGTCGTTGGCGACCGAAAGTGCTGCGACTTTGGTGAAAACAGCGATCGGGTCATTTTGTCCCGCAAACGGCCGTAGAGTGGCGGCAATGGTTACCGAGTCCCTCGGGCTCGCAACTGCCGCCGGTGCCGTGAGCGGCGCTGCGGGCGGGCTTGGCGCTGAAATTCCGGTGGCGGCGAACTTCACGGCCGCCGGCGCAGCAACTTTCGCTTTCGGCGGGACGGCCGCCGCTGCGGCTGGCCGCTGCCTCGACAAAACTTTCGCGCTGCCCTTCCCCATCCCCGCGGCACGCCAGCCCGATCGCCTCGCCGCAGCATCGTCAATTCCCGGTTCCGCTGCCGGTGAGCTCCAGGCCGCGACAGTAGCTGCATAAGCCCGTCGCCGAATCTCCTCTGACTCTGAAAGCTCGTCCGTTATTCCTGCCTCGACGGCCGGCGCGTTGTCGCCAAGCATCGCGTCAATGCTGAGCGCCAGTTCGGTGAAATACCCGCTCATTGATCCGGACTCCGTCGTGCCTGGGCTGGACGCGCCATGTCAGCGAGCCGCTTGTTCATCGGCTGCATCATTCCGAGAAGTGCTGCGAGGCTTTTGGCGAGCGCTGGTTCATAGCCGACACGGCCGGCATTCATGGCGCGAACGGCTTGGTTGAGGTTGCCGCCGATCTTGCGCAGCTGCTCCTGAAGTCCCTCGATCGCCGGTCGATCGACATCGGCCACCGGCAGAAACAGCCCCGTTTCCGCGCGCAAAAGACGGCGGATGACCTCGGATTCCGGTACTCCTTCGCGCTCGCTGACGGCGGCGAGTGCGCCCTTTTCGTCGGCGCTGACGCGGAACCTGACGACTTCTCCGTAGCTGACGCGCTGGCGTGGCACGGCCTTGTTTTACCCCATGTTGTCCAACCTAAGCCCGCAAAGCGGGCGCGCAAAAGGGATTTGTTCCACAAATCTCGCTATCCTGCCAAAGAAAAAATACCTTAAACATGGGGGAAAAACAAGATCATGACATTGCCACCGTCAGAGCAATTCATTCTTTATCCTGTGCGCCGCTGCGCGCGCATTCTTTATAATTGAATGATGCTTTAGCTCTATAGCGGTATTACTCTATGCCGTTGTAGCGGCACGCCATCACAATGGCACAGCGTTACGACGGCACAACGCTGTAATTCATGGCGGCGTAACGTCATGCCGCCAAGGCTCTGCAGCGGCATAAATTAAAGTATCAAATTGCTTGAAAACTGCAGCGCCGCAACGTTATAAATCAGAACGCTATAGCGCTTTCAGCGAAGGACGGAGCCTGATGATCATCACCGTTGCCGTGGCAAAAGGCGGCGTCGGAAAATCCACGCTCGTGCGTGCCCTGGCGAGTGTCGCTACGCACCAAGGCCACCAAGTTTTTGTCATCGACGCCGACGAGCGCAGGAATATCGACCGCTGGTCGATGCTGCTCGACCGCTTCGGCAACAAGCCCCCAAATCTGGAAATCGTGGCGGTCACGACGCCCACCGACATCCTCGCGCTCGCCCAGGAACAGGATAGAAAGGGCAAGCTGGTCATCATCGACACCGAAGGCAAGACCAACGACGAGTTGACCGCAGCACTTTTTGCTGCCGACATCGCCGTGGTGCCGGTGCATCTTGCGATGGACGACATTACCGCCGCACATCAGCTTGTGAACGGCCACATTCCCCTGGTCGCCGAGAATCGCGGCTTTGCCCTGCCGGTGATGTATGTGTTCACGAACAACACTGTCATCGACAGGCGGGCAAGGGCGCTTGCTGACTTGCGGGAGATCATCCAGCAAAACGGCACACGAATTGCCGGAGATGAAATGCCCTACCGCATTGCTTACAAGGACATGCAGACCGGCGCGACGCTCTACGCGGGCGGCCGAGTGGACCTGAAGGCGATAGTCGAATCCGAGGCGATATTTGCCGAGATTGTCCAGTATGTGATTGAGGCAAACCGGTCGGCCGCAGCGGAGTGACGTGATGGACAACAACGCCAAAAAGGACGCCCTGCTGAGCGTGATGCAGCCGGCTTCGCCTGCGCTTCCCAAGCTGAGCCGCCCGAAACTGGAACTGAGCGGCACCGATATCCGCAAGGTTAAGGAAGCGGGCGAAAAACGTGATCCTGTCGCAGGAAAATCGCTCCGGGAGGACAAAAAAGAGCCGACAACCATCTATGTCGCTGCCAAAGACAAGCGGCGCCTTCGCTTGCTCGCTGCTTCGGAAGGCAGGCGGGTCAACGATTACTATGTTGAAGCGGTCAACGATTTTCTGGAGAAGCACGCCGCTCGCCTTCCGAAAATGTGACCGCGTTTCGCGCTGTCAAGGCAACCGCTTCGCGGCGCACTGATCTGCGGCGCAGATCCGCGCGACCTTGACAGTGCTCAAGCACGCTCACCGGGGCTTGGGAGCATCGACGGGCCATTCTGCCCGTCGATGCGGGCCGCACCTACAGCGCCACAAACCATATCTTCGCGCTTGACGCGTCGTTCGCGATAGTTCGCCAACCCCAGGAGATCAGCGCACGGTTGGTCGACCTTGGAGATTTCGGAAGCTGCTGGTGTGCATCCGCCTCTTGTCAAAGCATGGAAGATCCTGGAATTGGTATCCGCGGCTATTTCCAGTGGATTGCCGACGCCCCGCTCCGTGAGTTCCAGTGGCATGTTTTGATTGCTATAGCTAGGCATAGCTAGGCGAGGATGATGCAACAGAGGATATGCAGATCATGACGACGACAACCGAAATCGCCGACAAGATTGCCGCGGAGCAGAGCCTGAGCAAGGCGCAGGCCAAGGCAATCGTGGAAAGCGTGTTTAAGGAGATCTCTGACGCCGCCCGATCGGGGGCGGAAACCAGCATACCGGGCTTCGGCAAGTTCAAGGTCAAGGATACGCCGGCGCGTGAGGGGCGCAACCCGTCGAGCGGCGCCACGATCAAAATCGCCGCCTCGAGAAAGCTCACCTTCGCGCCGGCGAAGGCGGTGAAGGATGCGCTGAACGGCTGACCGCTCTGGCGGCTCGTTTCCGGTGGGCCGAGATCGTCGAGAAATTGAAGGCTCCGGTTCGCGACTTCATTGATTGGCAGGAAGCCGACGTTGTCAACCTCGGCGCCTGGGGCGTGTGCCGGTCCAACGACCCATCACGAGAATGAATCGATCCGGGTCCAACGATTCAAAGCTGTCATTGGACGGCGGACTCCGCCTGCGCGATCCTGTTGGCATGGTTGCGCAACGCTATCGCCTCTATATCGAACGCATGGACGCGAGTCGGAACATGGCCCGGTTCTATGCGCTGTCGATCGAAGGGACGTTGTTCGGGCAGATCTGCCTCGTGCGCCGATGGGGTCGGATCGGAACGACCGGCCGCATGGTCCAGCACTCTTTCGATGACGAGGGCGAGGCCGTGGGCCTTTTCCTGGAAGTGTTGCGCGCCAAGCGGCGCCGCGGCTATCGACCCAAGTTTGGCGCTCGGCATGCAGAAACGGCCCTGTCGGCGTGACGGGGCCGAAGAGGTCAGGTCTGGTTCGCGAGCTCTATCAGCACGTCGCCGTGGCACCCCTGCGGCGCGCACCAGCAGACCAGATCGCTGCCGCGGAGTTCGTCAAGCGCGTCGAGCAACTCGGGTTGCGACGCGAGCCACGTGCGATATTTCGCGATGACCTCCTCGCGTGAACCATCGTGGCCAATGACGAAGGGATTTCCCCATTTGCTCGGCCGCCCGATATAGACGCGCCCGGGAGCAGGCGCTTTCCCGACGATGCGGGCGTTGAGAACTTTGCACATCCTCGGTGCTCCTTTCTGCATGAGGGATGGCCCCGCCTCGCGGGCGGGGCCATCATATCCGGGCTCAGAACGGGATGTCGTCTGTGCCCTCGGTCTGGTTGCCGGCGCCGTCGCGCTTGGGCCAGGCGAGGAAGTCGATGGCGTCGGCGATGATCTCGGAGCTGAAGCGCTCGATTTCGTCGTTGTCCGTCCACCTTGTGTAGTGGATGCGCCCGCGCACCGCGACCTTCATGCCCTTGATGCAGTGCTTCTGCACCGTCTCCGCGAGGCCGTTGAAGCACTTGATGCGGTGCCATTCGGTGTCCTGCTCGGCGTAGCCGTTTTCGCCCTTGACCACCTTGCCGTCGGCCCGCTTCGGGCGGGAGGTCGCCAGCCGGAAGTCGGTGATCTTGGTGCCGCCGCGGGTGTTCACCATTTCGGGGTCGTTGCCGATGTTGCCGGCGAGAAAAACGATGTTGGTCATTTCCTGTCTCCATCTTGCTCGTCCGGGGGACCGTCCCTCCGAACGAGACCCGGCCAAGGACAGCGGGAGACGCCTGCAACCGGAGCGGACGCGACGGCTCGCCCCCAAGGCAAGGAGTGGTGCGGGCAGGCGCGAAGCGCCAACTCGGTCCGCCGCCGCGCGGGGTTGCGTGCGGAAACCGAATGGACTTAGGGGCTCAATTCGTTTCGGAGGGATAGATCCACCGGCAGCTCAGATGGGGCGGGACTGACACAGCCGTTTTCCACTGCCGGCATTCGCGCCGTTCCGGGAATCCTGACCCGCGAGACGCGGCCGATCGCTGAAACCCGGTGACCCCTGCCCCCCGGCAGGCTGACATCAAGATGAGGCCTTGGGTGCCGGCGCTGCCGAGCAGCGTCACATGCTCCGCGACATTGGGCTCGGCAACGTCCCCGCGAGGGATGTGGCCCTGCCTCATGGGCTGATGAGTGCACCGTGCGCGAAGTCACGGACATCATGGCGGTGGACGGCGCCGAGGTCGGAACTGGCCACCAGCCCGATCGCACGATGCCCCGTCGCTCGCTGGCCTCGTCGCGCCAGCCCCAGACCACCTTACGGCGACCTTTCCTGCCTGAGCGCGGATCAATGCCGCTGCGATGTGGCGGGCTGCACCCAGCCGTCGAACCGATAGAAGTTGCCGGCATGGATCGCAGCATCCTGATAGCTGACCGCTCAGACGAAACCGCATTCCTGGCACAGCGTCGGGAAGACGAAGGCGCGCCACATGCGCAACATTACGCGAGACAGATCAGGCCGCGCCGTGCAGAGCCGCGACAGCTCGATGGCTTCGTGGCTGCACACCCGCTCCGAGCGAGAGGGCGCGCAGTCGGATCGGGGAAGGTGCGTCACCTTCCCCGCCGATGATGGATGCGCGGAACATCAGGCGGCCTCGCGTTCTTCCGAGGCCGCCGGCTGAAGGCCGTGCAGGAAGGCGACGGCGCGCTGCGCGTGAGCAGCGGCCGAGAAGATCGCCCGCTTGTCGTCGGCGAGCACCTTCAACCAGGAATTGAGATAGCTCGCATGATCCGGACGCGGCTCGAGCTCCGGCACGATACCGAGATCGGCGGAGAGAAAGCAGCTCCCGAGCTCGGCGATTGTCGCCGATGCTGGCGTCATCGCCGGGCGAGTGCTATATGTCTGACTAGCTGACTAGGTGTGAGACGATGGGCAAGCAGACACAAGTGACTAAGAAGGCGCGGACGGCAACCCGTCCGGCGACAGGACGGTGGAAGCTCGAGGACGCGAAGGCGCGATTCAGCGAGGTGGTGCGCCATGCCCGCGAAGAGGGGCCGCAGCGTGTGAGCGTTCGCGGCCATGACGCAGTCGTGGTGATGAGCGTCGAGGAGTTCGATCGTCTCGTGCCGGAGAAACCCCGTCTGCCCTTTTTGCAGTTCATGGAGAGCCTGCATCTCGACGGCCTCAACCTCGAACGCGAGATGGATCGCGGCCGGGACGTGGAACTGTGAGGGGATGGCTGCTCGACACCAATGTCGTGGCCGCTCTGATCAATCCGCAGGGTGCGCCGTCGGTGAAGCGTTGGGCCGAGGGGCAGGACGAGACGAGTTTCCATATCAGCGTGCTGACGCTGGCCGAATACGACAAGGGCATTCACAACCTGCCCGACGATCATCCGGATCGACCGCGCTACATGGCGGCGCGCGATGCGCTGGCGGAGCGGTTCGGTCGTCGCGTGCTGTCGCTTGAGGACGAGGTCGTTCGGCGCTGGGGCCGGATTTCCGGGGCAGGCAAGCGCGCCAGTGGTCATGCGCCGCCGGTGATTGACACGCTGCTCGCGTCGACGGCGATCGAGCACGATCTCTATCTGGTGACGCGGAACGTCAAGGACACCAGGCCGTCAGGTGCGGTCGTGTTCGATCCATGGAATGACGATGTCGAGAAGTTTCCATTGAGCCCGCGCAGTTGACGGGCGAAATAGCGGCATAATGGAGGCGGGCCCCGGTAGGGCCCCGAATCGCTGAGGTAAAGACAGGCGGGGCCGGAGCCCCGCCGCAGTCAGCGGCTCATCGGAGCGCCGCCATCTGGAGTTCTGCCGCCTTGCGATCGACGCTCTGCCCGGGGTTCTCCACCGGCCGTTCGAAGGGCTTCCAGACCTCGCCGACGACCTGTTCATAGGCATTGACCGCGCCCTCCGCGGCCATAAGCAGCGCGTGGGCCTGGAGCGCCATGTCGGCGGCGAACTCCCGCTTGCGCTGGGCGGCGCTGTCGAAGCCGACCGGGCCACCGACATCCTCGTCGCGATCATCGCAGGCGGCCTTGGCCGTCGCATCGCGGGCCTCGGTCACGGAGCGGCTGTAGAATTGGCCGGCGCCATGAGCGGAGCCGACATATGCTCCGACGATGCGCTGCAGGTGGATCTGCATGGCGCGTTCGCCAAGTCCCTCGTCGAGCGCTGCGGCCGTGTCGACGATGAGCTTCTCGTGCAGCTCGCGGATGCCGTCGCTGTCGAGGACCGGCAGGCCGAAGCTCTCGGAGATGAGGGAGCACTGTGCGGCATCGGGGCAGGCGAGCCGGACCATCTGGATTGTGGTGCCCTTGCGGAGCGGGACGACGCGGGCGCTGGAGCGGGAACTGGCGGCTTTCTTGGTCATGGCATTTTCCTTCTTCGGTTTCCCGAAGCTCGGACCGGCCCCGTGCCGGCCCTCCCTCGGGCGCGGACCGACAGAACCGGCGGTATGACGGGCGCTTCAGGGTCCGGGCGGACCGGGGCGAGCATGGTAGGTTTGCGGCCAAGCAGGGCGCCCTTCAGCCCTCGCGCAGGACGCGGGCCTGCCATGTCGAGACCGGTTCGATCCGGCCGCCCCGCGGCGCGGAACGCGGCCTTGAAGCGAACGGCCGCCGGTTCAGGACCGCATGAAGCCCGTGGGAGGACCGGCACGGGACCTCGATTTCGACATGGGAACCGAAGGACAGGCGGTTGTGACCATCTGCCAATTCACCGTGTCGATCCTGCCGTATCGCTGCCGCGACCACCATCAGCACGATGGTCGCTCGTGTGTTTGCCGCATGCGGCATCGACACCGCCCACCTGTCGCTTGGACAGCGGCGTCGCTAGACCTGCTCGCTCATGTCAGCGGCTTCGCCCTGCCGGTAGCGGAATCTGGCGATCGCCTGCTCCTGCCGCGCGAGCTTGCGCGACAATGCGTCGATCTCCGGCTGGCGCTCTGCAGTCAGGGCTGCGAGCTGGGATCGGTAGCGCTCGAGGAACGCGCTGGGATCGGTTGCCTTGCCGCGTCGATAGTGCGTCCGGCGTGGGAGCAGGCCGGGGATCAGCGCGGTCATGCGGCGCGTGATCTGCCGGTCCACCATGTCCAACTGACGCTGCGTTTGCCGGCGCGCCTCCTCCATGCGGGAGAGCTGACGGCGCAGCTCGGGCGCGAGAGTCATGGCGACCCCCTCCCCCGCCAGCCGATAAAGCTGGACGGACCGGCATAGACGAGATGACGGTCCGGATCGATGACGAAACCGAACCGGCCGATGTCATATTCGCCGCTGGGCACGAGGAAGCGACGTTCCTCGGTGCCGGGGCCGCGTTTGCCACCGGGCGTGGCGACGCATTCGACGAACCCTTTCTGCCGGTCCGACGTGATCGCTGAAACGACGATCCAATCGGCAGCATGCTCCGCCTCGAAGGCACGTTGATCCTTCGTGCGGGACTCGCCCGCCGCAAGGGTGGTGCCGAAGATCGCTTCCCACGCGTCCGGCCAGGAGTCCTTGATGGTCCGCTCGGCGCAGCGGCGCTCGAAGGCGGTGAACAGATGCGGAAAGGAGATGGCGACGATCGCCCAGCGTTCGTCCTCTTCGTACCAGCCGTCAGTGGCGCGGAGCAGAGGGAGGACTTCTCGGTTTCGCTCCGGGGAGACATGGAAACCGCCGTGACCGGCAGTCGAATAGAAGGTCACACCGTCCGCGTAGATGGTTGCTCCCTGTGACGGTCCCCATGGAGTATGCGCCGGGGACCGGTCCTCGCGCCGGTCGAGCGCCAGCTTCTCGCGCTGATGTTGGGCCTGTTCCAGCACTTTCGCTCGGAAGGCTGGTTCGTCGGCAATCTCGCCGGAATGGCCGTAGAAGTCCAACCGGATCCATTCCGACATGGGCCGGCGAATCCGCCAACCGCTAGCGAGATAGTGCCGGCCGTCGCGAGTGGGAACCATCGCGAAAGCATGCTCTCCGACCAGAGCGACGAGCATGCCGTCGGCGCTGCGCCCAAAAAGGGCCCCGGACGAATCCGGGACTTCGGTCGAAGGGGGTGAGGTTTCGAGGATCCGGGTCATGCCGCGGTCCTCCCTTCGACGACATCGGCCGCCGCCTCGTCGGCCGTGACGTCCTCGAGCACGGCCTTGGGATAGCCGTGCTGCGACAGCCAGTGTTGGGCGGCGGCTCGATGGGGAGCGAGGTGGACCAGCTCGGCATGGTCACCAGCACGGTCGAACACGCGCACCGAGCCAACCGGAGGGCGCTCGACGATGATGAAGCGAAGGCTGGAGCCGAGCGAGAAGGTCCGGTGGACGCGGATGGCGATGACGCCGCCGGCGCCGAAATCGGCCTCGTGCAGAGTGAAGCTTCCGCTGGAGCCAAACTTGCCGGCGTCGCGACCACCCTGTTTGCGGATGAGCCGTCCCTGGCTGTTGCTGTTCTTCCAGGCGGCGAGCTTTTTGGAATGCCCTTCCGGCGGCCGCGGCGTGCCGTCGGACCAGGCGACGATGGCGCCGATCGGCGCGGATTCAAATATCGGGTGCGCGGACATGCGGTCCTCCATAGGTGGGCTGGAAACGAAACCGCCGCCGGGCGAACCCGGCGGCGGCGGAGCGATCGAAAGAAGAAGCGGGGCGCTACTCAGCGGCTTCGCGGTAGCCCTCCTCGATCTCGTCGCCCTCGGGAGCCCGGTCCTCGCCGCCGACGTCCTCGGCGCCGGACGCGACAGGCAGGAGAGAAAGTCCTCCGTGCCCATGTTGGCGAGGAACCCGTCAGCGTATCGGCGCACGAGCCTTCGAGCGTCAGGCACATCGTCGTCCTCGACCTCGGACACGGCGCTCTTGGCGAGCCATTCGGCAAGGCTGATCGCATCGGGGGCGAACAGCGCCGCTGGGTGGACGAAATGGCCCTCCTTGAAGTGCTCGACGAGCGCGGCGCGCGTGTCCTTCACGCGGGCGCGGGGCAGTACCGGCGCGCGATGCGCAGTGTGTCGGTACCAAAGGCAAACTTGCCCTCGGCATCGAACAGCGCGGCCGCATGCCGACCGAAGCGACCACCGAAGCGGAAATCGCAGCCGGTCCCGGAATCGACCCGGACGTTTTGCCCCGCGAAGGCGAGGACGAGCAGCGCGAGCAGCGTGTCGTCCTCGATCGGTGCCCGTGACAGCGCCTCGTGCAACGCATCGGTGCGCAGGTCACCAATCATCTCGATACCCTTGCGGGTAACGTCGGGGCGCGGCTTGGATACGACAATCGTCTCGTCGGCAGCATCGCCCGCTTCCGAACCCTTGGCCTTCTTCTTGGCCTCGGGCATGCGGAAGTGGACCGTCTTTACCTTGCCCTCGCGGTCAAGGTACATCGCAGTGTGGTCCGACTTCTTCGGCGTTCCATAGACGCGCTCGGCCTTGGGCGGCAGCTTGACCTCGCCGTAGTTACTGACCTCGGCGATGACACCCTTTTTCGGAAGGTTCTGCGTCATCCATTCCTGCTGGGCGCCGAGGAAAGCGTCGACGTCCATGGTGTAGCGGGTGTCCTGGTCAGCCGGGGCGAACAGGTCCTCGACCCAGGCGATACCGTAAGCCTGAGCGAGGTTGTCGCCGAAGCTGGCATCGCGCGCATACATGCGGGTCTTGGCGAGAGCGTTGGCGACACTCCACCACGAGACCTGCGGGTCGCCTTTGGACGGCTTGTTGGCCTTCCAGACCTCCTTCTGATCCTCGAGCGAGGCGGCCGCGATGGTGCGGAGCTGCCGCTCGTCGGGCATGTCGCCCTTGGCCATGTGATCCAGCATCGCCGGCAGCACATTGGCGAGCAGGCGCAGCTTCTTGATCTGGCGCACCGACTGGGCGAGCGCGATGCCGATCGCCTCCTCGGTCCACCCGAGCGCCACGAGACGTTCGATAGCGCGCCACTGGTCGACGGGATTGAGTTGCTCGTGCGCGATCGTCGTGACGAGCGAGCGCATGGCGCCGCCATCCACGGCCCGAGGCACGACCAGAACGGCGATCTCCTTGAGGCCGGCGGCGATCGCCTGCTTGACGCGCCGATGGCCCTCGTCGATGACGAAGCCATTGCCGCCCTCGGTTCCGGCGGCGACCACAGGCGGCTGCACGATGCCGACGGCCTTGATGGTTGCCAGCAGCAGGGCGTCGGCCTGCGGGCTGGACTTGGAACGGCGCGCCTTGTCGGGATTGTCCTTGAGCGAGCGCGGATCNGCTGGCCAAGCGGGGCTTCCAGCCCTGCGCGGGACGACGGGCCGGAATCGCGACGGGGGCGATTGAGCGCCAGCGTCGGCGGACCACCCGATCTGCGAGCAGTCCTCTCTTTCTTCCTGGTCCTTTCAGGCCTCCCTTGCCTCTTCCGGCCTCACCCCGTCGATATCCTGTGCCAGCGACGTCTCGATTTCGGCCAGGTGCCGGCGCTTGGCCGCGAGTTCATCCGAGAAGGCAAAGGCTCCGCCCTCGCGGGAGCGATAGGCGGCAAGCCGACGCTCAGCCTCCGCAAGCCGATGACGGGTGCGCTCCTGTTCTTCATCCAGGTTGGACAGAACGTGTTCGAGCTTCGCGATTGCGCCCAATGGCGTAGTGGTGACGGGAAGTTCGATTTCCGTCTCGGCACCCGTGCGCTTGAGCATGGTGGCGTAGCGATAGCCGTCCTGGCCAAAGCGCTCGCCGGAATATGCGAGCTCGAACCCGCCGATCCTGGCGACGACCACGTCGCCTGCCTGCTGGAGCTGCACCAGGGTCAGGATCTCGGTTATCAGCGCCCGGCCGGCGAGCTTGCGCTCGATGAAGGTATCGTCGCCGACGCTCATGCGGAAGGCCTCGCCCGTCGTCGGGACAAACCGCTCGAGGTCCTCACCGATCTCCGCTATGCGGCGGGTCGAGTATTCCATGTCGCGTTCGGCATCGCGGATCTGGCGACGGATGGCGAACTGGTCGTCCTGATGCGCGAAGCGCAGGCGTTCGAGCCGGGCGATATCGGCTTCGAGACCCGCCTTCTGCATCAGGCGCGGATCGCCCGAGGCAATGGCCTTGGCCATGGCGAACTGGTTCGCCTGTCCTTCACCAAGGTCTTCGAGCCGGCGAACGGAAGTGTCGCCTGAGAGCGCCGCCGCGATGAAACGAGCCTTGCGCTCATTGTTCTGCCACATCTGCGCATCCATCGAGCCCTCGGTGGCATAGGCGAAGATGTCGATGACGTCGTGCTGGTTGCCCTGCCGCAAAATGCGACCTTCGCGCTGCTCGATCTGCGAGGGCAGCCACGGAACATCGAGATGATGCAGAGCCTTGAGGCGGAGCTGCGCATTGACGCCGGTGCCCATGGTGTCGGAGGAACCGATCAGAAAACGGACCTTGCCGGCACGGACGTCGCCGAACAGACGCTGCTTGGCCTCGGACTTCTTGAAATCCTGCATGAAGGCGATCTCGGATGCCGGCACGCCTATGCGGATCAGTTCGTCTCTGATCCAGCGATAGGCAGAGAAGCCCCGGGTCTTTTCGACCGAGATGGTCCCGAGGTCCGAGAAGATCATCTGCGCGGCGCCGGATAGCTCGAAGGGCTTGCCGTCGGGGCGGACATAGTCGTTGCCGGCGGTTTCCTGCCAGATGCGGAAGGCATTGGAAACAAGGTCGTTGAGCTTGTTGTCCGCCTCTTTGTCATTGTCGGCATCGACCAGGCGCAGATCGATCGCGGCATGCCGCCCATCGGTGATAACCGAGAGCAGGATGTCGTCGCCGGGCTCTGGCGGTCCTTCGCGCTCCTCGATGGCCTTGATCCGGGCGTCGAGCAGGACCTGATAGCGCTTGAAGGCGGCTGAGGGCTTGGAGGTCCTGATCTGCCGCGCGCCGGTCGAAAGCGCCGGGATCTTCACATAGTCGCGCAAGTCCTCCGGCATCACCACATCCGCGAACGAGCGGAACATGGCGATGAGCTCGGGGACGTTGACGAAGGTGGCGAAGCGCGTCACGGGCTTGTACTTGCCGTTGGGCTGCAATTCGAGCTCGGTGGTCACGTCGCCGAAGGTCGAGGCCCAGGCATCGAACTCGTGCAGCCCACGCTCGAGTAGCGCCGCGTATCCGAGATAGCGCTGCACCGAGAACATCTCGCCCAGCGTATTGGTGATCGGCGTGCCGGAAGCGAGCATAAGCGCTCGCCCCGGGTTCTTCGTCTCGACGAAGCGGGACTTCACATAGAGGTCCCAGGCGCGTTGCGAGCCGTTCGGGTCAACGCCCTTCAAGGTCGACATATTGGTGGGGAAGGAGAGTTTTCTGAACTCCTGCGCCTCGTCGACGATGATCTGGTCGATGCCGATCTCGGAGATCGTCAGCAGGTCATCCTTGCGCGTCGCCAGCGACTCCAGCCGCTCCTTGAGGCCTTCCTTCAAGCGCTCGAGGCGCTTGCGCGAGACGCGATCGCCGCTCTCCACCTTGGTCAGCAGCGTTTCGTAGAGTTCGAGCTCATCCTGAATCATCTGCTGCTCGAAGGCCGAGGGCACGCTGACGCGAGCATCGAATGGGATGACGCCGGAAGGGCACTACGTGAAGGCCGCGATGCATTGAAATGCCTATACGACGTCTTGGTCCCCAACTCACGCGACTCCCCACGCGCGGTACCGACCTCTGCCCGTTATCTCGCGGACGCCAAGCTCGGCGACGAGGTCCAGCGCGGCGCGCTGGCTGATTTTCAGCTCGGCCGCGATCAGTCCCCCCGACACCACCGGCCGCGCCAGCACCAGATCGATCAGCGCCGGCAGGCTCGAGCTTTTGCGCCGGTTCCTGAGCCGGCGTTCCATCTGGCTTTTTGCCATCACCAGCCGGTCGAGTTCCTTGAGCCCGGCCGTGGCGGCCTCGGCGAAGCCTTCGAGGACGGCCAGCAGCCGTGTGGTCCGGTCGCGCGCCCGCCGCCGTTCCCGCGGAACAATGCGCAATCCGGCATTGAGGCAAAAAAGATGCGAGACGACCTTGCCGTGCTGGCGCAGTAGCGCGGCGACCAGCAGCGGGCCGAGCCAATGCTGATGCTGCAGCGGTTCGATGTCTTGCCAGGCCTCCCAGGCGATCGCCGCGGCCAGCACCGCCGGCATGGTGGGCCGGTCCATGACAAGGTACATATTCCTGATCGACCAGGCTGGTTATGATGCCGATCCCACAGGTGCTTTTGCGTGTCGCCTTGAAGCCGCCCGGCTGGTGGTTGCATCGGGGCAGGCCCGTCTTGAACTGCGACGTGATTCGAAGACACCTGTGGCACGCAATCATCAGAAACTGTCGAAGAGCGTACCGAACGCATTCGCCGCGGCCCGAGGCGGTAGCGCTCGGCAAGGCTTGATGATTTGTTGCCGGTATACGGAGAACGAATGATGCGCGACCGCGCCGGCCGGGGCATCGCCTCGGACTATACCGCGATGGAGCGTTCTACGTCTCAATCGGGTCGATTCGAGCCGTTGCGCGAAGGGCAGCTTTTGAGAAGCGCCATGAATGTCGCGATAAGGCGCAACCTTCCTGTTCGAGAACCGGAGGAATTGACCCTTTGCTCTCTTCCCTTCGCGGAAGTGGAAAGGCCTGAACGGGGGGTGGAAAGCGGACATATCGCAGAGACAGATGCATAACCGATGATGTAGGGGCGTCGAAGGCTGAACATCATTCCGTCAGGCTATTGAGTCGGGCTACCCGGAAGGCCGGCGCGCGCAAGGTCTGCCGCGGCTTGATCGAGAATGGAAGGGCGGGTGTTGCCTTGGCGCCAGGACAGAACCGCAGCTTGAGGCCGAGGCGGTTCTCGAAGCCGATGCCGACGGCGCCGCCCAACGTGTTGTCGGGTGCATCCGCCAGGGCCGCATAGGCGAATGTCGCGCCTTCTCCCGACCCGACGACAATGGGTGGCAGATAGGTGGCTACATCGAGTTCGCGCTGTGCCTTTTGCGCGAGATCACTGATCTCGCCGACCACGTAAAG
This sequence comes from Mesorhizobium sp. L48C026A00, assembly GCF_000502375.1. NCBI lineage: Bacteria > Pseudomonadati > Pseudomonadota > Alphaproteobacteria > Hyphomicrobiales > Phyllobacteriaceae > Mesorhizobium > Mesorhizobium sp. L48C026A00. The sequence goes on from NZ_AYWU01000020.1 coordinate 101,922, forward strand.
GCACTCGCCATCATCGGCCTCGAGCGCCTTGGCATACTTTGAAAGATCGACCGAATGCACGATACTGCCGGCCGTGCGGAGGGCTTCGACCGTACTGTCGTCGCTGCTCGTCCAACCGGAGCGGTCGGAGAAATAGACAACAAGCGAGGAGGGATCCCGGTCCGGAATTCTGACCGGAATGGGGTCTTCCTCAATTTGTGTGGTGGACGATCGGCTGCGCTACTCACGTCATAGACGGCTAAATGGAAGACCAGAACAGTAGATTGGGGCTTTCTGGACGCTCGATGAATTGCCACGCAGGCGTCGAATTGCTGCGAGCACGGCCGTTGCCGCTCGTTTCGTGCATCGCCACACAAATTGAGGAAGACCCCCATTAACTGCCAAGCGACACCGGTTATGATCTCGATGTCGACAAAGTCCTCAAAGCGTGTGCGAAACACGGCGTCGTCGACTGGCGCTGGCATCAAAAGGCACTCGATCAGGGCTGCATATTCAGCATCAATCCGGACGTACATTCGATCCGCGAGCTCGACCACATGCATTGGGGCGTCGAGATGGCGCGCAAGGGCGTGTCCCTGCGAAGCGGGTCCTGAACGCGATGCTTTGACGGCCCTCCTTGCGCATCTCGCACGGCGCAGGCAAACGTCCTAACCTGCTTGTGCGCCCGGCCTATCAGCNTTTGACGGCCCTCCTTGCGCATCTCGCACGGCGCAGGCAAACGTCCTAACCTGCTTGTGCGCCCGGCCTATCAGCGCAGGAGTCCGTCATTCTCAAAATCTTCCCAGCCGCGCAAACTGGAGTGCGAGTTCTCATCGGTTCTGCGGTGTCAATGACCACTGAACCGGGACCCTGGTTTTCGCGCATTCCACGAAAAATCACACAATGCCTTTCGCATCTGGCAGGAGACGGCGGACCTTGCCTATGTCCGTCCGGACGGCAAGCCGTTCGAGCAGACCGGCGCCGCCCAGATGATCTTCTCCGATCTCGGCACGCTCAGCGTCGAGAAGACCCGGGGCTTCTCGGCCTGTCCTCGCGTCATATCGTTCGCGCGAGGGCGGTGCCTTCGCGTTTTCGGGCGAGCTGTCCGACAAACGCCGGCAACTTGGTGAGATCGAGAAGTCGCTCGCCCAGGATGTCGAGGACCCCAGGACGGGAGTGGTGGAGCCGGCTTAAGGCCGGCCTCCTTAGCCTCGAGAGGCGTCAATCTTCTCGGACAGCCAGGTCTTGATAAGGGACTGATAGGGCACGTCCCGCTTGTTCGCCGCGACCTTGATCCGTTCGAGCAGGCCATTGGGCAGCCGCAACGAGATCGAGGTCGACGACGGCTTGAGGTTGGGCAGGCGGACCCGCTCCGCCTTGCTCCAATCGACATGCTCACTGGAGTCGTTGGACTCCCAGAAGGCGCGCTCCTCGGCCTCCGATGTAAAGGTCGGAACCGGCTTAGCTGTCTTGGTCATAGTAGCCTCGCTCCTTGCGGCTCATATCCCGGGCGGAAATCACCCGGATCTTGCTGTCCTTGTCCCGAAGCGTGAAGGTGATGTGCAGCAGCCTTCCGTCATCGGTGCGCCCCAGAGCATGAATTCGTTGCTCGAAGGCGCTGTGCTTTGCGTCAGGTACGGTCAGCAACGGCTCGTTGAAGAAGACCTGTTCCGCCTCGGCCTGGCTGACGTCGTGCTTGTCGATGCTCTTGCGGACATTGCCCGCATCCCAGTCGAAGCCGGCAATCCGTTCCCATTCGATCATCCGTGTATATTGCCATAATATACACGGATTTCAAGCTCCGTCAGGCGTGAGCGCTCCGCCAAGCAGATTTGGACAGCATGGGGAGAGGAAATGGAGGTAAAGGAAAAACCCCTTGCTGATCGGTCAGACCGGTGGCGCTGACGCTCAATCGCCCCCGTCGCGATCCCGGCCCGTCATCCAGCGCAGGGCTGGAAGCCCCGCTTGGCCAGCCGGGCAGGAATGNCGCTCGCTCAAGGACAATCCCGACAAGGCGCGCCGTTCCAAGTCCAGCCCGCAGGCCGACGCCCTGCTGCTGGCGACGATCAAGGCTGTTGGCATCGTCCGCCCATCGTCGCCGCCGAAACGGATGGCGGCAACGGCTTCGTCATCGACGAGGGCCACCGTCGCGTCAAGCAGGCGATTGCAGCCGGCCTCGAGGAAGTCGCCGTTCTCGTCGTTCCCCGCGCCGACGATGGCGGCGCCATGCGTTCGCTGGTCACGACGATCGCGCATGAGCAGCTCAACCCCGTCGACCAATGGCGGGCCATCGAGCGTCTCGTGGCGCTCGGCTGGACCGAGGAGGCGATTGGCATCGCGCTCGCGCAGTCGGTGCGCCAGATCAAGAAGCTGAGGCTGCTCGCCAATGTGCTGCCGGCGATGCTGGATCATATGGCAAAGGGCGACATGCCCGACGAGCGCCAGCTCCGCGCCATCGCGGCCGCCTCGCTCGAGGAGCAGAAGGAGGTCTGGAAGGCGCACAAGCCGACCAAGGGCGATCCCCAGGTCTCGTGGTGGGCCGTCGCCAACGGCCTCGCCAAGACCCGCATGTATGCGCGTGACGCCAGCTTCGGCGACGATCTCGCCCAGGCCTATGGCATCGCCTGGGTCGAGGACCTGTTCGCGCCGGCCGACCAGGACAGCCGCTACACCACCGATGTCGACGCCTTCCTCGGCGCGCAGCAGGAATGGATGACGCAGAATCTTCCGAAAAAGGGCGTCATTGCCGAGTCTAACAATTGGGGCGAGGTGAAGCTGCCGCCCAAGGCGGAGCTGCCGCCCAAGGCGGAGCGGGTCTATGGCACGCCCAAGAAGTCGGACCACACCGCGATGTATCTTGACCGCGAGGGCAAGGTGAAGACGATCCACTTCCGCATGCGGCCAGGAAGCCCAAGGTTAAGGGTGCGGAAGACGCCGGCGGCGCGGAAGAGGCGATCGTCGTCTCCAAGCCCCGTCCGGACGTCACCCGCAAGGGCATCGAGATGATCGGCGACCCGCGCACCGATGCCCTGCAATACACGCGACTTAACTCACGCCAGACAGTTGCTCGACCTATTACACTGAGACTCACTGTGCCGAGCACGATCGACGCGTCGGCAATGTGCGGCAACGACGTCAGCTTTACACAGGAGTGGAAATTCGATCAGGTATGTTGAAAGGTCCAGACTTGGCACACCCACGTCCTTGCCGGAGGCGAGCGACGGTCAATCCTTGCCGAATGCGAAGGATTGACCCCAGAGCGGTCACCCGGGTGGAGAGAACTGCCTCGACGCCAGCCCCGCAATTTGGCGCACGCGGCGGGGATCGAGAAACTAACCACCGGTATTGCCGCCCGCACCGGAAATCGCCCATGAGCAGCGCGGTAGCGGATTCGTTCAAGCGGGCCTGCCCGCGGCGAGGCTGCGGATGAAGGCCTCTAGGACGTTGCAGAACTCCGCCGTGGCCGTAAATAGGGGCAAGTGGCCCTTGCCGTTGAAGACGTGCAGCGTTGCATTGGGAAGCAATGATGCAGTCAGCTCTGCAGCCGCCAATGAGACCAGCCGATCCTCTGCGCCATGCGTCACGAGCGTCGGCGCGTGCACGGCAGGGAGAATTCCTGTCACGTCGCCGTCCGTGGCGTCCAGGAAGAAGCTCAGAAGTGTCTCCTTGGGTAGCTTGAGCCTGGAGCGAACGACGGAGTCCAACATTTCGTGCATTTCGGGCTCTGAGAAGATCTGGCCTACGTGAAGCCGCAGCATGGGCTCGACCTCTCCGGTTCGTCTCATCTCTGCTTGTAGCGCGATCCAATCGTCTGAGAAATGTTCCAGGCCCTGGCCGGCCGTAGGCGCGCCGATGGTGACGATCCCACTCAAAAGCTCTGGCGCTTGATGCGCGACTCGAAACAGAACGTTGGCTCCCAAGGAGATGCCGACGCCGATCAGCCTCGTAGGCCCAAGCTCGCGTATCACGGCGAGCGCATCGCTCGCATGCTCGGCGATCGTGTAGGGCCTGCGCAGGCCAACCGAGCGACCGGAGCCGCGCGGATCCACGGTGATGACCCGGAAATTGTCGCAGAAGCGCTCAAGGAAAGGCTGGAACATAGCCAATCCGACCGCCTGTGTGCTGACAAAGAGCAGCGTCGTGTCCCCCGCACCGTGCTCGTAAAAGGCGATGGGCGCCGAGCCTCGCTTTGTCATTCTGCAGTGGTGGCGCTTTTTCTCAATGCGTTGGCGGACCTCGGGATCTGAGGCCTCGTATATCGCCTGGCGGTAATGATCGTCCGACGTAGCGATGTCCTCGGCAAGGCTCGCGAGATCCCCAAGCATGACGAAAGCATCCGTGCGGATGTGGCGAATTTCAGGCGTCACTTCCGCACCTCCGGCGAGAGATCGCGACGTGGCGAGGCAAGCCGACAGATGGGAAGCGGCCTCGCGCGTCGCGAACGTGGCTTTCGCCTGACGGGCGGCCTCGAGCCAAAGGGCCGCTGCCCGATTGATCTCTCCGGCCTCGGCGTAGTGTCGGGCCAGCCACTCAGGTCCATACGCGCGGAACTCGGATGTGCGCGCATCGGCGAGATAGGCGATGCGGGCGTGCAGCGACCGACGGCGGCTCTTGAGCAGGGAGGCGTAAGCCGCCTCCTGAATGAGAGCGTGGCGGAATCTATATGTCACCGACGGACCGGCACCTTCGCGGACGATCAGGCCGCTTGCCACCGCGCGCTCCAGGGCCTCGTCGGCAGAGCCGCTCTCGACCCGCAATACCGCAATCGCGAGATCGCGGGAGAATTCCCGACCGATGGCGGAACCAACCTGCAAGACCTCCTTTGCCGAGCCCAGGCGATCCAATCTGGCAGACAGCAGGCCGCTCAGAGTGCTCGGAATCTCCTTTTGAGATGGCCGCGACATCTCGGAGAGGTCCGACTCGGCTTCGCCAGGAGGCCCCGTCTCAAGCACCACCCTGGCCAGCTCCTCAATGAAGAGCGGAACTCCATCCGCTCGGGAGACGATGCGCTGGATTGCCGTGGGCTGCAGGCGTCCCGGATCTGCGGTCCGCTCAGCAAGTGTTGCGGCGTCGCGCCGGTTCAGACGATCGAGAGTCAGGGAAAGTGTGTGCGGGAGGTCACTCCAAGCCGCCGTGAACTCCGGCCGATGACTGACAATCATCAGGACCGGCAGAGAGGCTGCCCTTTCCGCCAATGCAGCGAGCAGCTCGAGCGAAGTTGGGTCCGCCCAATGAACATCCTCAAAGACGAGCAGGAGCGGCCCGCAGAGTGCCAAGGCCTCGACCTGCGTCATCAGGATCGCCAGCGTCTTCGCTTTGACCTGCTGCGGCGTGAGGTCCGGGGAGAGCGCGCCCTCCGCGGGCAAGGCGAGAAGCGCCGCGAGAAATGGCGCGGCGGCCGTGGCACTGGTTCCCAACCGCCGCGTTAGCAGGGCATTCAGTTTTTGCCGCTGTGCCGCGGTCCCATCTTCGCGGCGGAACCCAGCGGTCCGCGCGAGTTCGCTGGCGAAAGGATGGAGCGCGGTCTGGGCGTGGAGCGGGGAACCCTGATATTCCAAGCGGGCGTGAGGCGAGGCGTCGAGCCGGGATTTAAGCGCTTCGACCAGCCGCGACTTGCCGATCCCGGGCTCGCCGACAAGCAGGACGACCCGTCCTTGTCCGTCGGCGATTCCGGCCCACGCGTCGAGAAGTATGGCGAACTCGCGTTCACGTCCGATCAGCGGCGCGACCTCCAGCCCGTGCAGCGCACCGAAGCGGCTCTCCGTCGAGCCGCTGCCCACGATGGCGTAGGCGCGGACAGAGGCGTTGTAGCCCTTGAGCGCCAAGCCGTCTCGCTCGGAGAAGGCAAAGACCTGGCCTAAGAGACGCCGCGTACCCTCAGCGACAAGCACCTCCCCGTGCCCTGCGCATGCCTGAAGCCGAGCCGCAAGGTTCGGGGTATCGCCGGTAACAGAATGCTCCTGCGATGGCCCTGACCCCACTAAGTCGCCGACGACGACCAGGCCGGTGGCAATGCCGACCCGCGCCGCCAAACAGCTACCTTGAGGTGCCGGGAGCCCTCCAACCGCGCGTGTCACAGCGAGCCCGGCGCGCACCGCCCGCTCGGCGTCATCTTCATGCGCATGTGGCCAGCCAAAATAGGCCAGCACGCCGTCGCCCATGAATTTGGCAATGTGGCCCCCAAAGCGGGTAATTTCACCTGTGCAGCAATTCTGATACCCTCGGATGATCTCGCGCATCTCCTCGGGATCGAGGCGAGCTGATAGCGCCGTTGAGCCGACGAGATCAGTGAACATCACGGTCAGCTGCCGACGCTCGCCACCCGACGGCGACACGACTGCCGACGCGTGTTCCGTGACTTGCGTGGACGCTTTCGCTTTATCGACCGGCGTTGGGGAGGATCTGTCTCTTAGCTCGGCAATCGCGTCCCAAAGTTTCCGGCGGTGTCCTACCGAACTAACCCCAATATCCTTGAGGTCTTCGGCCGTTAACCGCAGGAGCACATCTGCCTCGACGTTGTTCTCACGAAAGGCCGTAACGTATTGCTGCAGCTCTAAGCCGCGCAGCCACTCCTCTATGTCCATGTCCCACCTCCCAGTGGAGACGCCGGAGGGCACCTTCGAACTGGCACAATACCACGATGGACGCAGGAGGTCGCGTATAACGTCCGCTAGTGGTGGCGCAAGTTAACCGTTCGCTGAACCGACACCTCTGACCCGAAGCCGCCCTTCATCAGCCCATTTCGTTGCCCGAATAGCCGACGTTCATCGCAAGCGGTTCTGACCTTAAGCGGACCCCAAGGGCAGAGTCCAAATGCACGGCTTCAGCCTCTTCGCCAGCTCGATGTGGCAGTTTTCGCAGAGCTGGCGAAGTCCCATACCTTGGGGAATTCATCACATTGCTGTGTGGGACCGCATTTCAGCGCCGGTGACATTGCCGAGGTTGGGTGTCATATTGCCGTTGACGGCGAATGGAGATCCTCATGGCCGAGATTCCGAGCTGGCACGTCGTGGGAGATTGGTTCGACAATTGCAGTTGCGTCGTCGCGTGCCCCTGCACCTTCGCGCAAGCCCCGGACAACGGCTTCTGTGAGTCAGTCCTATTTTGGCACATCCGCCATGGCCACTATGGCGACATTAATCTCGACGGTCTGAGCTTTGTCCGGGTGGGAAGATGGGAAGGCGATCTCTGGGCGGGAAAGGCAAAGGGGGCCGCCGGCATCTTCATCGACGACCGCGCCGACGAGCGTCAGGCGGAGGCGCTTCCCCTCATTTTCGGAGGTCGTGCCGGAGGATTTCCGGCGCTCCTTGCTGCACTGTTCGTCGGGGGCCGGGAGGCCCGGGGCGCGGAGCGCGCGCAGATCACCTTCGAAATCGCGCCCGACCGCGCCCAGTGGGGAACGGAGATCGCCGGCAAAGTGAAGGCCTGGGCCAAGGCTCTGACCGGCCCGACCAGCCCGCCCGGAAAATATCCGCAGCTCATGAACCCGCCTGGCTCCGAGACAGGACCCGGTCAGCTCGTGACTTGGGGCAAATCGACGGTGTGTTCAGTCGATGCCTTCGGCTTCAAATTTCAGTGGACGACGAATTCGAGCAAACACATCCCGTTCGACTGGGTCGGTCCATGATGGCTCGCGCCGCTGACCAAACCCTTCTAACCTTGGCCAGCGGAGCAATCACCTTTACGATTCGACCAGGATCACCAAGGACTCTGGCACCACTCCATCGAAGGCCATCGCATCCGCGGCTTCCTTGCTCTGCATAGCTTTCATCATGGCGTCCATGTCCGGAACGTCCATAAGAACGGCCACCCGAGTCGGATTTTGTGGATCTACAAATGTTCGTATGTTGGTCACGCCGAGCGGACCAAAAAGCTCTTTGCGCTTCGGCGAGTCGAGCCAGTGCTTCGCTTCCTTTGTGATGTTATGGTGGCCAATGACTGTCGGCATTGCATCCTCCCTATCGTGACGGCGAAGGCCGGCATCAACCAAGAGTGCCAAGATCCATCCCCGTCGAACCACGGAGCGCCGTTTTGGTTGGACTGTCAATTATTTCGTTAAGGGCGCGCGGAAGACGATTCGGAGAGGGCGTTTCTTCCGGACGGTTCGACCTTATCGGGATCCGGCGCGGGGGTCGGAAAGGGCAGTTGCGGGCGTAGGGCTGCCATTCATGACCCGGCGGGCCAAGGTCGTCTTCGGGTCGCCTCAAGCCGTAGCGCGAAGGTCGGGTTTGGAGAAGCATCGGGAATGCCCGGTTGTGGCGCGACCGAGCCGGCCGGCATCGGCTCGGACTATACCGCGATGGAGCGTTCTACGTCTCAATCGGGTGGAGAGCCGAAGTTCGGCCGCCCGTGCCTCACGTCTGGTCAGCGCCTATAGCAGTCAGGTACGCTCCATTATGGAATGCATAAAATTTTTATCCTTGTGCCCGTGCGATAAAGTAAACTGAAAGCTATAGCTTTCTTAAATCTTTCACATGCTCAATGAAAGCTCGTAGCTTGGGGTGAACCTGGGAGCGCTGAGGGTAGTACAAATAAATCCCAGTGCTAATCCCCGCGTATTGGCCCAGGACGATTTCGAGATTCCCGCTGTCGACTTTGTCCATGATCGCATCTTCAGTGATGTAAACCAGTCCAAGCCCGCCTACAGCCGCGTCGGTCGCCAGCATCGTGTCATTCATGATGAGCGGGCCTTTCACCTGCACCTCGAATTCCTTCCCGTCGATTTCGAACTCCCACCGATCATAAATCCGGCTGCCTGCACCGACGCAGATGCAACGATGCGAAAGCAAGTCTTTGGGGCGCTGGGGACGCCCAGCATGCTTGAAATACGCAGGTGCGCCCGCGACAACGAAGCGGACGGGACCGAAGAGCTTCAGCGCCACCACGTCTTTTGCGAGGATGTCCAATAACCGGATACCCGCGTCGAAGCCTCTCTCAAAGATGTTTGTTGCCGCGTTCTCGAAGAATAGCTCCACCGTGACATCCGGATACTTCTCGATGAAGCTCGCAACCACGGCCTTGAGGAAATTCGGATAGACCATCTGCGGAACATTCAACCGCAGGCGCCCGGCTGGTTTATCGGCCGCACTTCCAGCCTCGTTCATCGCGCCAAAGATAGCCTCTAGCGCCGGTCCTGCTTGCCCCAGAAACTTCTCCCCCGCCTCGGTGAGGCTCGTAGCGCGCGTGGTTCTTGTGAGCAGGGTGACGCCCAGGCGTGCCTCTAGCTGCCTGATCATCTTGCTGATTGCAGACGGCGAGATCCTCAGCGCTTCGGCCGCGGACGTGAAATTCCGCTTCTCGGCAACAAGGGCGAAGGCCACGAGGCCATCGAGCTGGTCTTTGTCCATTATGAACTCCTGGTCAATGACGCATCAACCAGAATGGCATTTTTGGAAACGCTCGACCACAGTAATCTCCGCCTAGTCACGATCTCGCAGCGCCATAGGCAATTGTGAATCGAAGGCTCGTTCAACCCACTGGAGGTGCAGCAGCATGAAAAACCGCACACACGACGAAATCGAGACCGGTGGTCCCGCGATGCCGGGCCGCCGTAAATTATTCGCCGCCAGCCTCGGCGTTGCAGCCGCATCGTTGCTGCCTCTTCCAGCGGTGCGAGCCCAGACCGGAACACCGGGAACTGCCGCGACGAGTTCAAGCCCATCCAGCGTGCAACGCCGCATGCTCGGCTCATTGGAAGTTTCTGCCCTCGGGATGGGCTGCCAGAACTTCGCCGGGATGTATGGGCCGCCGACCAATAGGCAGGAAGCGGTCCGGATTATCCGGGCAGCCTATGACCGGGGCGTGACCTTTTTCGATATCGCTGAAGTCTACGGGCCATTCCTGGGCGAGGAGATCGTCGGCTAGGCCCTTGCGCCGATCCGCGACAAAGTGATTATCGCCTCCAAGTTCGGATTCGACATCACGCCGGAAGGCCAGGTTCGGGGCGTCAACAGCCGCCCCGACAATATCAAACGGGTGACCGAACAATCGCTCCGCCGCCTGAAGACCGACCACATCGATCTTCAGTATCAACATCGCGTTGATCCCACGGTGCCCATCGAGGACGTGGCCGGGGCGGTGCAGGAGTTGATCCGCGAAGGTAAAATCCATCACTTCGGTCTGTCTGCTGCGGGCGAAGCGACCATCCGTCGGGCGCACAAAGTGCAGCCGGTCACGGCGGTGCAGAATGAATACTCCGTCTGGACACGCGATCCGGAGCTGGAAGTTCTCGCGACCTGTGAAGAGCTGGGCATCGGGTTCGTGCCATGGAGCCCGCTCGGAATGGGATATCTGACCGGCACCGTAACCCCCTTGATGGTGCATGGCCCTGCAGATTTGAGAGCTAACCTACCCCGCTTCACCCCGGAAGCACGCCGCGCGAACTGGCCCGTTGTCGAACTGTTGCAGCGCGTAGGTGCCCGTCATCAAGCGGCGTCTGGGCAGATAGCCCTCGCATGGCTGCTCGCCCGCAAGCCGTGGATCGTGCCCATTCCCGGCCCGACCACCCAGGACCACATGGATCAGAACATGGACGCGCTTCAGGTCCAGTTGACCGCCGCCGACATCCAGGAGATCGAGGATGGTTTTGCTCAGATCAAGGTGCAGGGCGCGCGACTGAGCGTGCCGATGCTTGCGATGATCGATACCGGCGCCAAGCTCGGGACAAGTTCCAAGGGTGGAAACGGCATGTCGCCCCTGCGGTAAAAGCAAAGGGGAACCGGTGGAAGCTTGAATGTCCAAAACCGGTTCCTCCGGCGGACTCCGGCACCTTGCCGCCGCCTCTTGTGGTCGGCCGACCAAATATCCGCCCTCCCGGATCAGTATCGACCAGGCAAAGTAAGAAACAAAAGGAGATTGTAATGAGTAATATCAACCGAGTTGCGGTGATTACCGGCGCATCCTCCGGAATTGGAGAAGCGATAGCCCGAGAGCTTGTTGCGGAGGGATACCGGGTCGCTCTTCTAGGGCGCCGCCTTGAGCGCATCGCTGCGCTTGCCGATGAACTGAGCCAGGGCACCATTGCCATTCAGGCTGACGTGACGGACCGGGATTCCATCGTCGCAGCGGCCGCGCGCGTCCAGCAGGAACTCGGCGGCGCCGACATCCTCATTAACAACGCCGGAGTCATGCTGACGGCCCCCTTTGCATCGGACCAGCGATCCGAGCACCGGCAGATGGTCGAAACGAACCTTTTGGGTGCCATGACTGTGACCGAAGTTTTCCTCGATCAGCTTCGCGCCAAGAAGGGAGACCTGGTGAACATCTCTTCCGTGGCAGGACGTGTCGCCCCGGCCGGTTTTGCCGCCTATTCGGCAACGAAGTGGGGGATCAATGGCTGGTCAGAGGCGCTCCGCGTAGAGCTTCAGCCTGATATCCGCGTCATGGTCATTGAGCCTGGTGCAGTGGCAACGGAATTGTCCGACCACATCACCCACGATGAGAGCAAGAAGGCCGCGCAGGACTATCGCGATAACGTGGCGATGCCGCCTGAGGATATCGCCGAGGTGGTTGCATTCGCTCTCGGCCGGCCGAAGCGGATCACTCTTAATGAAATCCTGGTGCGTCCGACCGTTCAGGCCATGTGAGGTCGTCCCTCAATAGAATCTACCCCATCGGCAGCACAAGCGGCCTCGAACGGGGGATCAGAAACAACGAAAAGGAAATGTGAGATGAGTAATAACGTGTGGTTTATCACTGGCGCAGGACGCGGCCTTGGTCTGGATATCGCGAAGGCCGCATTGGCAGCGGGTCACCAAGTGGTAGCGACCGGGCGTAATCCCGAGAAGGTGGCGAAAGCCGTAGGCGCTTCCGACAACCTGCTCGTCGTAAAGCTCGATGTAACAAACGCAGCAGACGCCGAAGCCGCCGCACAGGCCACGCTTGAGCGGTTTGGGCGCATCGATGTGCTGGTCAATAACGCAGCCAGCTTCTATGCCGGGTACTTCGAGGAGCTGACCTCCGAACAAATGCAGTTGCAGCTCGGCACCAGCCTTGTCGGCCCCATGAACGTGACCCGGGCCTTTCTTCCGGCAATGCGTAAGCAGCGTTCCGGCAGGGTCATCTCGATCTCATCATCGGCGGGCCTGATGGGCTTCGAATTCTGCACGGCCTACTCGGCCTCGAAGTTCGGCCTCGACGGCTGGATGGAGGCGCTACAGGCCGAGGTCGCCCCATTCGGCATCGAGACGATGATCGTCAACCCGGGCTTCTTCCGCACCGAGCTCCTCACGGAGGAGTCCACCAACTATGCGGAGCCCTCCGTCGAGGACTATCACGAGCGGCGCACGGCGCAGATCGCCTTCTGGAGGTCCCAGGACGGCAAGCAGGGGGGGTGACCCCGCCAAGCTCGCGCGCGCCCTGATCACGCTCACGGACCAGGACGAACTGCCGCGACGCTTCCTCGCAGGCGCTGACGCTGTCGGCACCGCAGAGCAGAAGATTGCATCGCTGCAGCAGCAGATCGATGCACACCGGGAACTGTCAAACTCGCTTGCCATCGACTAAAGCAGCGTGGGCGCGTCCACCAAGCCCCGAAGCTTGGGGCTTGGTGCATCATCGGTGCATAAATCAAGAATCCTGCACCGCGCTGCCGTTGCTGTTCCATCAAGTTGCTCGGTGCACAATTCGCGCGCATTTCAAAGTCCGCTTCGGGGCCAGCACCGGAAATTCCGGGCGGTAGCGGTGAATGACCGCCTTGGTGAGACTCAAGCCGTAGGGCGAACGACAGCTTTCGAGAAGCGCCTCGAACGGCAGCTTCTGGCGCTACGGAGCCGGCCGAAGGATTCGGCTTTGCCACGCAGCCACCGAGCTCTCCACGTCGCGGTTGGGTGGACTGCGGAAGTTCGGCTGTATCGGCCGTTGAGACCGGAATGTGGCCAACAGCGGCCATCGCGCCAAAGGCGCCACCAAAATTCCCAAGCGGCCAGCCTCACATTTCACCCGCGGATCCGTGTGGAGGCGCTATTCGGCTAGCCCCGTCGCTGAGCCGGATGCCGACGCTCGTGCGGCACGCCGCCTCAAGTGCTCTCGAAACAGAGTTCGAAGATCTCGAAAGTTCTCGAAGCCGAGGAAGCCAGCGAGCCGGACCACGGTCGTCGGTGACACCGAACAGGCAAGTGCCACCGAATTGGAGCTACCAAAGGCGATTAGTTCCGGCGTGACGAGGGCGCAGCGGACAACCCTTTCAAGCTGATCTGGGAATTCGAGCTGTCTCGAGGCGATCATCGACTTCAGTTCCGAAAGACTGCTTGGTGGTGCATCTTCATTCAGGCCTCGCATTCTCTACTGTTCTCCAGATGTGAGCGGCAATTACGGATGTCCATGTGAATTCGGGCGCACCGTCGTTCGACCCTCAAATTGCCTGCGGCTTGAAGTCACTCGGCGCTACGGGCATCACCCCCTTGAGCAGCGCAACGGATTTCTCCAACCCCTCGAGGCTATTGAGCAACACGTCCTCGTGCTCGATCGACAGCCAGCCATCATAGTCTGCCATCTTCAGCCGATAGCAAAACTGTCGCCACCACTCCTCGCCGTGGCCGAAACCGAGGGTGATGTAGGACCAGCTTCGCGCCGGAATGTCCATCAGCGAACCATTCTCGAGGAGCGAAGTTGTCGCTTGAACAGGCGCGTTGAGCATCGTGTCCTTGGCATGGACGTGATAGACGGCCTCGCCGAGTGCTTCGGCGGCGACGAGGGGATCCGCCCCCATCCAGAACAGATGCGATGGATCGAGATTGGCGCCGACAATCGGGCCGACGGCCGCCCGGAGCTTCAGAAGCGAGGGAACGTTGTAGACGCACTGGTTGCCGTGAAGCTCGAGCGCGATGCGTTCGACACCGCAGTCTTTCGCGAGAACGACGATCTCGGTCCAGAAGGGTAGGAGCTTTTCCTCCCACTGGTAACGCAAGATCTCTTGCGTTTCCGGCGGCCAGGAAGAGACGACCCAGTTCGGCATCAGATCGCCGTTACGTCCTGCCGGCAGTCCGGACATGGTGCAGACGGTCTTGATCCCCATCTCGCCGGCGATGCGGATCGTGTCCTTGAGGCACTCGCCCTGCTCGGGTTGGGTTGGATGCAAGGGATTGCCGTTGGCGTTCAGCGCAATGATCTCGAGCCCGCGGGTTTCGAAGGCGCGAGTGAAGGCGCGGCGAGCATCGGCGCTTGCCTTCATCGTCTTCAGGTCGAAGTGGGGAGCTGTCGACCAGCCGCCCGTGTTGACCTCCACGCCCGAGACTCCAAGGCGCGCTGCGCTGTCGAGAAGCGCATCGAAGGTCATTCCGCCGAGGCTGTCGGAAACGAAGCCGAGTTTCATCTCTTTAATCCTTTAATGTTTGTAGAGGGACGGCTTTTTCGGTCTCGCAAGGGTGACGCGCGCGCGCTTCTGAAGGGCTTCGACGGCCGCTTCCGCAACGCGCGCTGCGCAGTAGCCGTCCCAAGCGTCCGCCGCGATTGGAGGGAATTCCCCGGTTCGGACGAAATTGAGAAAGGCCTTGTTCTGAAGCCGATAGGCTTCCGCAAATCGCGGCCTCCAGTCCGGCGCATAAAGCTCGTAGGACATGAGCCGGCCGTTCTGTCGCGTATGGATCGGCGCGTTGAGAAAGACTGACCCCTTTTCGCCGACGAGCTCACCGCGGACGTCATAGCCGTAGGCGGCGTTGTTGTTGATCTCGATGTTGACCAACTGGCCCTTGTCGGTCTCCAGGACCATGAAAACCGGCGCTCCCGTCCTGGAAGCGTCTATCCCGGCTGGCTGGAAGACGGAGATCGCCTTGTAATCGGCGCCGAGGACGAACCGGGCGACATCGAACTCGTGGGGGGCAGAGTTGGTGATAGCCATCTGGCCCGTGAAGTTTGCAGGCGCTTCCACGTTCCGGTGGAAATTGTGCATCATGATCGCGGCCCCGAGCGAGCCGTCGTCCAAGGCCGCTTTCATGTCTCGATAGGACGGGTCGAAGCGGCGCATGAAGCCCAGTTGGACGAACTGCCGGCCGCGGGACACTTCCGCCTCGATGACGTCCTGGCACTCCTTCGAGCTTTGCGAGAGTGGCTTCTCGCAAAGGACGGGCTTTCCGGCTTCGATGGCTGCTAGTGCAAGCGGCGCATGGGTTTCGTCGGGGCTGGCAATCAGAATGGCATCAACGTCACCGCGTCTTATGGTGGCAAGCGGATCGTCCGAGGCGTCACCTGCCCCGTATTCGTCGGCCGCCTTGCGCGCACGCTCCTGCGAGGCGTCGCACACAACCTGCAGCGAGACTCCCGGAAGATCTTCGGCGACAATGCGGGCGTGGTCGGCCCCCATGATACCCGCGCCTATGATCGCTATTCTGACAGACATTTTGGATCCTTTACTTGCGAAGCGCCCATTGCCGCAGCGATCGGTCGCCGTAGGCGGCGAGTACCACAATCAGACCAAGGACGAGGATGAACCATTGTGGACGGACGCCCGTAACCACGAGATAGGATTGAATGGAGGACAGAACGAAGGCCCCCATCAGTGCACCTGGCAGCGAGATCCTGCCGCCGGCGAGCAGGCAGCCGCCAAGCACGCAGGAAGCAATCGCCTGCAGTTCCATCAGGCGCCCCATCGAGCCGTCTGCGAAGCCAAGCTTGCCGGCCTCGAGCGTGCCAGCGAAACCCGCCAACATGCCGCACAGGACAAAAGCGGACAGTTTGATCCGATCAACGCGAACGCCACGCGAATGCGCGCTTTCGGCAGACCCGCCAACGGCGAGTAGGCGGTTGCCGAAAGGTGTTGCTTTCAACGCCACCAGGAGAATAACGGTCAAGGTCATGAGCCAGTAGAGCGCGGTGTTAAAGCCCAGGAAGTCACGGCCGCCGAGGACGAAGTAGGTCCAGCCCTTGCGCGCTGCATAGGGAATAGAGAATGAAAATCCCTCGGTCAGAGCGATGGCGATGCCGCGGAAGATCATCAGCGTCCCAAGCGTGATGATGAGGGATGGCGTGCCGGTTCGGGTTACCAGCAAGCCGTTGAACAGTCCGATCGCGGCGCCGGCCAACACCGCAGCAACTGCCGCGATCGACGGGTCAACCTGAGCCGCAAGCCAGAGGTAGGCTAGCGCGCCTATGCCGAAGGTCGAACCGACCGAGATGTCGATCTCGCCCGTCCCGATCACCAGAGCGACGCCGAGACTCATCAAACCCAGCGTTGCCGTCACCTGCAGGATGGTGCCGATATTGTAGAGATTGGCCCATCGACCGTCCGATGTTGAGGCGAAGATGACGATCAGAACGACGCCGATCAGGAAGATCCCGATCTCCGCGTGACGCCGAATGAGAGGCTTGGCGGAGGAGAGAGCCATCAGACCGCCTCCCGCTTTTCCACGACGCGCCCGCCCTGGCGGATAACCTCTTCGAGTTCTTCCGCCGTCATGGAATCCGTCGTTGCGTCCGCGACCTTTTCGCCATTCTCCATGATCACAATTCGGTCGGCGAGCTTGTGCACCTGGAAGATGTCGTGGGTAATGTAGATGACGAGCAGGCCCTGCTCCTTGAGCTGGACGGCGAGCTCGTTGACGTGCTCGCGTTCGCGTACCGACAGATGGTTGGTCGGCTCGTCCATGATGACGACCCTGTTCTTGAATTCGACCGCGCGACCGATCTTCACGGACTGACGTTCTCCGCCTGACAGGCGTTCCACCTCGTCGTCCGCGGAGACATTTGCACGCAAGCCGAATTGCCGGATCACGCGTGTAGACTTCTCTCGCATCTTGCCCATATCGAGGAAGGGGATGCCGAGAACACGCTTGACCGGCTCGCGTCCAAGATAGAAATTGCGCGCGATCGACAGGTTGTCGCAGAGGCCGACGGACTGCTGGATCGTCTCGATCCCTTGGTCGATCGCGAGCTTCGGGTGAAACTTCTCCACCTTGTTGCCATCGAAAAAGACTTCGCCCGACGTCGGGGCGTAAATGCCGCAAAGGACGCGGATCAGCGTTGTCTTGCCGGCACCGTTATCGCCGACCAGGCCAATCATCTCGCCGGCGTGAAAGTCCACCGAGACGTTCTTGAGGGCGTGGAAAGCGCCGAAGTGGAGATCAAGGTTCTTGACCTGAATGAGGGCGTTGCTGTTCGCCATTTGATGTCCTCCCGCGTCAAACGCTGTGTCCGAGGAAACGGGCCAGTTTCTGATTGAAGATGACCGCCACGATGAGCACGACACCGACGAAGGTGATGTACCAGGACGAGGGCGCGCCAAGAGCGATGAGTTCGTAGCGGAAGCTGACGACGATGAGAGCTCCGAGTACGGCTCCAATGATCGAGCCGCGTCCGCCAGTCAGCAGGCAGCCGCCGATGACCGCGGCAGAAATGGCCTCGAGCTCCATGTTCTCGCCGAGCGTGACATGGGTTTGCGGCTGGTTGCATAGGGTCAGGATGCCGGCGAATCCGGCGAGCAGCGAGCAAAGGACGAAGGCCCAGATCTTCACTCGGTCGGTGCGGACGCCGCGCGATTCCGCGCTTTCACGGCTTCCCCCGGTGGCCAGAAGGCGATTTCCGAAGGGTGTGGCCCAGAGGACGATACCAAGAACGGCCGCGGCCACGGCAAGCCAGAATATGGCCGCTTCGACACCGAACAGTTCGCCGCCGAACAGACGGGTCACCGGATGGATGCGTGCATCGGCTGAGAAATTGTGGACCGAGCCACCCGTCCAGACATAGATGATCCCGCGGACCGCGAAGAGTCCGCCGAGCGTCACGATCATCGACGGCAAGTGCCCCTTGACGACGGCAAGCGCCTGAAGAAGGCCGACGAAGGCGGCCATGACCAGCGCTACAACGAGCGATCCGGGCACGCCGAAACTCGGTTCCAGCGTGATGAAGGCAACGCCAGCCAGTCCGTAAACGGAGCCGACGGACAGGTCGATTTCCTTCGTCATGATGACAAAGGCCTGGCCCATGGCGACGAAGGACAGGATGGCTGTGAACTGCGTGACATTGGTGATGGTCTGGGCGGTCCACCAGCCGGAAAAGTCGATCAGGGAAAACACGACAAGCATGACGACGACGCCGATGATCGCGCCGAAGCCCTGGCTTCGCACAAGCTGTTTCATGACACTCTGCTCGCTGGTTTCATGTGCGACATCAGGCGCACAAATGAGTCGGGGCAGCCGGCGCTCCTCGTCGCAGCCGGCCGCCCCTCCGGGAGGAACCCTTACCAGGTGTTCTGCTCGTCGTAGGCCTTGTCGCCAAAGACACCGCGAACCAGTTCGGCCCACTTGTCGGCGTTATCCTTGTTGATGATCACGGGACCGGTCAGGATATTCGACTGCGGCGCGTAACCGAACTCCTTGTTCCAGTAGAGCCATTCCATCGGCGCGTAACCCTGCAGCCAGAAGCCCTGGCTGTTCGTCGCCAGCACATGTCCGGCGCGCACGCCCTCGATCGAAACCGGACCCTCGTCAACCGTCAGGACAGTCACACCCTTGTCGTCGACATCCGGGTCGAGCTTCATCTCATTGGCGACACCCCATGCCCAGGGTGAAGACCAGCCAGCAACCGTGAAGATGTAATTGGTGTCCGGGTTGGCCTGCAGGAAGGACTGCAAGGTATTGCGTGCCGTCGCCGGTTCGGCGCCAATAAACAGTTCATCGACCTTGGCGCCGGCCTTCTCCATTGCGTCCTTCATTCCGGCGCAACGAGCCTTGAGACCCTGGTGGGCGGAGTCATGGCTTGCACAGACGATATGGGTCGGTTTCGGGATTTCGCCGGCTTCGGCCTTTTCGAGCGCGTATTCGCCGAGCTTCTTGCCTGTGAGATATTCGTCGCCGCCAACATAAGTCAGGTAAGGAATGCGCTCGCCCTCAGGCCGGCCGTCCGGAATATTGAAGGCAACGACCGGAATGCCGGCTTCGATAGCCTTGCGCAGCGGTCCTTCGAAGGCATCGGAACTGACGATCGGGACGGCAATGCCATCGGGCTGGGTCGAGATAGCCTGCTCGAGAAGGCGAACGTGTTCCTGGACCGAATAGTTGTTGGTGGAGATGTATTCGGTTTTGACGTTCGGATATTTCTTCTCGAACTCCTCCATCGACTTCGTCAGCCAACCCATGTTCGGATCGTTCGATCCGATGTGAGAGACCATGACGAAGCGATATTGCTTTTCGCCGTCCTGCGCATGGGCGGTGCCGCCGAATGCGGTGGCGGCCATCAAGGCAGAAAGCAGAATTGAATTTCCGAATTTCATGGGGTTCCTCCTCCGTTAACGATGTGATTATCTGGATTGAAATCACATCAGACAAGGAAGATGGAGGCCATTTTATGATGCGAAATACATCAGAATGCCCATACGACCCAACAATGGGGCAGGCCGTTCAAAAATTTGGCGTTGCGATGAGTAATGACTTCCGAGATGATGTTTTTACCATCAGTTTTTAGGCGGAAACTGGAGAAAGCTGTGATCGATCACCTGCAAAATCGGACATGGAAAGGCCCCAAGGTCCAGGAAATTGCCAAGCTCGCAGGAGTCGGTCCTGCGACGGTCGACAGGGTCCTTAACAACCGCAGCGGTGTCCGAGAACGAACGAGAGCCCGCGTCCTGGGGGCGGTCGAAAAGCTGAAGAACGAAAGCGCGGACCGCGACATCCCTTTGCATATTCGTCTATTTTGTGACTCCGGCGAAACATTCAATGCAGCAATGACGGCCGCTGTAACCGAGGTCAACCGAACCCTTGCCGGCATCGAGATTGAGGGAGATTACCTAACCACCAGCGAAGTCGAGCCTTCATCGTTTGCGCGCCGGATTGAGCAGCAAGGTAGCGCCGCGGATGGTGTCGTAGTCATCGCTCGCGAGCATCCGGCGATCAACCGCGCGATACGCAAGCTTCGGTCCATTGAAATTCCCGTCATCTGCCTGACGACCGATCTGCCGAGTTCCCGTCGCAGCGCTTATATTGGCAATGATCAGTACGCCGCTGGCAGCGTGGCGGCGCTTCTGATCGGCAATGCTCTCCCAAAGGAACGTAGCAATATTCTGATCGTCATGAGCGTGGCGTTCCGCTGCCAGCAAGAGCGTGAGATGGGCTTCCGGAGGGTGCTCCGCTCCGACTTTTCATATTTGAAGATCGAGGAACGTGTGATTTCTGACGACAGGCCGGAGAGCACTTGTGAGCAGTTAACCCGCTATTTCGAGGCACATGGTTACCCGGCCGCGATCTACAATGTCGCCGGCGCCAACCGCGGCGTGGCAAAGGCACTGGAGGACGCCGGAAAGGCCCGCGACACGGTCTTCGTCGGCCACGAATTGACCAACCACTCACGAAACCTGCTGGAATCCGGCGTCATGGACTATGTCATTTCACACGACTTCAGTGGCGAGCTGACGGCGGCCGCCAAATGGATCCGTGACAACGTCAACGGCGTAACGGTCGAGCCGTCCTATTCGCAGATCCTGGTGCACACCCGATACAATTGCGGTCTGTGACGAAAAAGCCCCCAGTCATGGCGGAAATCTGGGCAGGGGGTGGAATCGCCTTTCAGCCGCGCGTCGCCTGAGGGAACGTCTCCGAAGAACTCCAATCGAGCCATTCATGGCATCTGCCTTCGCTGACCGTTTTGGGTCGGATCGCGTCTTTGCCAATCGCCAATCCGAAAGTCTCGTAATGGCGCTTCCTGCCCGTTCGTTCAAGACGAGGAAGCCGAGGCACCTTTCAAAACGAGCGCCCACCAAATTCACCGTTTGTTCTCCCTTAGCGTTGTTTGGCGTACTTTCAACGCGATGCCCTCAAGTTGGACCGCGGCAGCGGCCTGACGCAGTTCGGCCGGGCGCTCTACGAGCTCAACATAGACATCATCTGCGCCAACTCCCCACAGGCGAAGGGCCGCGTCGAGCGCGCCAACCAGACGCTGCAGGACCGGCTTGTGAAGGAGCTGCGCCTGCGCGGCATCAGCACGATCGAGGCGGCCAACGCCTATGCGGCTGAGTTCATGGCGGACTTCAATGCGCGCTTTGCCAAGGAGCCACGCAACCCGAAGGACATGCACCGTCCCTTCGCCGATCACGAGAACCTGGACGGGGCCTTGTGCCGCAAGGAGGTCCGCACGCTGACGCAGGCTCTGACGCTGCGTTACGACAAGGTGATGTTCATTCTGCACCCGACCGAATTGGCGAAGAAGCTTGCCTGCAAGAAGGTGGTCGTCTGCGACTATCCTGATGGCCGTCTCGAGATCATGCATGAGGGTGTCGCCCTGCCCTACAGAGCCTTCGATGAACTGCGCTCTGTTCACCGTTCGGCGATCGTCGAGAACAAGCGGCTGGACGCCGCCCTGGAGATGGTTGCCGAGATGCAGGTCGGCCGCGATCTGCAGCGCAGCCGACGCGGGCCGCGCCGCACCGGCCAGACCGACCACATGTTCGGAATCCCTGATGGCGCTGAGAGCAACGGTTATGTGAAACGCGGTCGCAAGCCCGGCAGGCCGCCTGGTTACCGGCGTGAGCAAGCGCCCACTGAGGCGCCCGTACCGGAAGTCGGGCGCGCATCCGTCGAGGTCGATCTGCGGCTGACGGAGAGTGACAAGAATCGTATCGCCGATGTCGTCACGATGCTGAGCGAGTATCGGATCCCGCTGCGGTCGACGCCGGCCAACGAAGCTAGTCCGTAGCGGCGGCTCTCTAATCTAGCCGAGGGGTGCCTGACTGAACCGCACCCGATCGGGCTGCGCAATCCCGACCAGCTGACGCCCGATCGGGCGCTCTCGTTGTGGCCGTCCCCACCGCCATGCGACATTTCTACTTTGCCAACAACGCGACATTCGAACTTGGTTGCAACAACGAACGAACCCACACCGACCAGCGCCATATCGGCTTCGGTCAAATTCTGCGATTCGCCGTTCGCGACCGCCCAGTTGCACTACAGGCCGACACTCGTCGTCGGGCGATCTTCGGCGATGACAAGCCCAGTTGCCGGGAGTATCGTTCGCTGCGCCGGGGGCGCTTCCGCGGGACCGCCCACGATGGAGCCAAGCCATGAGGACTGTTCACGAACTCGATCCATCAAAAATCTTTATCAGCCGTCGCCAGTTTCTCGCCGCCACGTCGGTGCTGGCATCCGCGCCACTCTGGTCGTGGCCGGCGTTTGCCGCGACGCCTTACAGATTCAGCCAAGGTGATTTCGAAATCCTCGTCGTCAGCGACGGCGAACTCACTATACCGGCCAGCCTGCTTGCGCCGGACGCCCCTCCCGAGGAGTTGAAGGCGCTTCTCGAGATCACTGGCCAGGGTCCGGAACAGGTGACCGCCGCCACCAACCCCACCGTGATCCGCGCTGGCGACGACATCATCCTCATCGACAATGGATCGGGCAACAAGTTCCAGCCGACTGCCGGCAAGCTCGTGGAGAACCTGAAGGCGGCCGGCATTGAGCCCGAGAGCGTGACCAAGCTGGTCTTCAGCCATGCCCATCCAGATCACATTTGGGGCACGCTGAAGGACGACGGCATACTCACCTTCCCGAATGCGACGTATTACGTCAATTCCGCGGAATGGGACTTCTGGATGGACCCGGACATCTTGACCAAGATGCCTCAGGAGTTCCACGAATTCGCCCGCGGCGCGCAGCGCGACCTCGCGGCTGTCAAAGAGCGGGCGGTGATGATGAAGCCGGGTGACGACATCGTAACCGGTATCAAGGTACTCGACACCGCCGGCCACACGCCCGGCCACATCTCGCTCGAGGTCGCCGGCGAGGACGGCCTGATCATCGTCGCCGACGCGATCACCCATCAGACGGTTTTCTTCGCCCATCCAGAGTGGCGGTCCGGCGTCGATGCCATTCACGATTTGGCTGCCCAGAACAAGAAGGCCCTGCTGGAGCGCGCGGCGACCGACAAAACGCGCCTGCTCGGGTTCCACTGGATCTATCCAGGTGTCGGCTACGCCGAACGCAAAGACGGCGCCTATCGCTTCGTCGCGATGACTTGAGCAAGTACCCCGGTGATGTCGGCCTGAGGTTCCGGCGGCTCGCAAGCCTCCTCCCGCGACTCGTCCGTGTCGACGGCACGAGCGCGCCTATCGCTTGGCAGCGCGCGCTTCGTCAGCCACTGGGACATCACGCGGCTGCCCTATGACGGGCCGGCGGACCGCTGGTTCGTGGCGAGGTTACCAGAAATCACCGCGACCAATGAAGGCTCGGCACGTTTCGATCTGGGGAACATTTAGACCACCTCGCGGCCCAAGTTCCAGGCCGCATTTTATGCAACTTTGACCCTAGGGTTTGTTGGCGATCCTGCCCCACGTCCGCCCGGTTACGAAACGGCACAATGCGCCATTTCGCGACATTCTGACCGCTTCTCCAAAGCTGATCTTGGCGCAGCGGCAGCAGTCGACCTTCGCGATCGTCAGTCAAACTTCCGGGCTCCGCATTAACTGAAGAGTGCCACGATTCCATAACAGCAAGCAGCAATCAGCGCCGTAGAGGGCATGGTGATGACCCAGGCGATCACGATCGAGCCGGCTATGCCCCAGCGGACGGCAGAGATGCGCCGTGCCGCTCCGACGCCGACGATCGCGCCGGTGATGGTGTGCGTGGTGGAGACCGGGATGCCGAGCCAGGTCGCGCCGAACAGCGTGATCGCGCCGCCGGTCTCGGCGCAGAAACCCTGCATTGGATTGAGCCGAGTGATCTTCGAGCCCATCGTGTGGACGATGCGCCAGCCGCCAAACAGCGTGCCTAGCGCCAGCATTGCCTGGCAGGTGATCACCACCCAGAAGGGCACGTAGAACTCGCCCCCGAGCATGCCCTGCGAGTAGAGCAGCACCGCAATGATGCCCATCGTTTTCTGCGCATCATTGCCGCCATGGCCGAGCGAATAGAGCGACGCCGACACGAATTGCAGGGTGCGGAAGGTATTGTCGACCGCGAACGGCGTCTGGCGCACGAAAATCCAGGAGACGGTGAGTATCAGCACCAGAGCCAGCACGAAGCCGGTGAGCGGCGACAGCACGATGGCCGCGACCGTCTTCAGCAGCCCCGACCAGACGATGGCGACGCTTCCCGCCTTGGCGACAGCCCCGCCGACCAGCCCGCCGATCAGCGCATGCGAGCTCGACGAGGGTATGCCGTAGAGCCAGGTGATGATGTTCCAGGCGATTGCGCCGACGAGCGCCGCGAACACGACCTGCGGCGTCACGATGTCGGCGCTGACGATGCCCCTGCCGATGGTCTCGGCGACGTGGAGACCGAAGAACAGGAAGGCTATAAAATTGAAGAAGGCGGCCCAGAAGACCGCATATTGCGGGCGCAGCACACGCGTCGAGACGATGGTGGCGATGGAGTTCGCAGCGTCATGCAGGCCGTTCAGGAAATCGAAGAACAGAGCGACGCCGATCAGGCCGACGAGAAGCGGAAAGGCGAGAGTGGGGTCCATCCGCTCAAACGTTCTCGATCACGATGCCGCTGATCTCGTTGGCGACGTCTTCGAAGCGGTCGACCACCTTTTCCAGCTGGCCATAGAGCTCGCTGCCGACGATCCACGCCATGGCGTCGGTCCTGCCGTGCCTCTGGAACAGTTCCTTCAGGCCTGCGTCGTGCAGCCCGTCGGCGCGCTCCTCGACCTTGGTGATCTCCTCGGCAAGGGCGCCGAGCCGTGTGACGTTGGCACCGACTTTTTCCAGCAGCGGGATCGCCTCGGCGGTCAGATGCGCGGCCTCGACGATGACGGCGCCCATCTCGCGCATGCGCGGCTCGAAGCTCGTTTGCTCGAACAGCCTCACCATCTTGACCACCTTGTGCATCATGTCGATGGCGTCATCCATCGACTGGATCAGGTCCTTGATGTCGCCACGGTCAAAAGGGGTGATGAAGCTCTTGCGCACGGCGAGCAGCACCTCGCGGGTGACCACGTCGGCCTGGTCCTCGAGCTCGACGATCTCACGGCAATGGCGCTCGACGGCCTCGCCGCCGTCGAGCAGCTTCTGCAGCGCCTCGGCGCCGGCGACCAGGATGCGGGAATGGCGCTCGAAGAGGTCGAAGAACTTGTCCTCGCGGGGCAGAAGCGCACGAAACCAATTGAGCATGTTTTATCCTGTAGCGTTCAGAAATGAGCCAGTTCAGGCGCTATAGATTCCAGTAGGGCAGCCAACTCCGGTTCATCGACCAGGAGTGCTGCTTGATCCGGCTTAAGCCAGGCCCGTCTTCGATACTTCTGCTCCTTCCATTCATCCAGCTCCTGCTGCACGTGAAGCGGGTATACTTTAACGGTTATCGGGACAAACGTGTCCTTCAATCGTTTCCAATAATGGAAGCTGCCAACGGATTGCTGATGCAAAGTGCCCACTACTCCGGCTTCCTCACCCGCCTCTTGAGCTGCAGCCTCGCGGTCTGGTCGACCCTTCATCGGCCACCCCTTGGGCAAGATGAAGCGGCCCGTTTGCCGAGACGTTAGCAGCAAGATTTCAGTGTCTCCGTCTGCAGCGCGGCGATAAGGCAAAGCGGCAACCTGTGCGATGGGCTTACCACGGCGCGCTCGCTTCCCCAGTTTCTTTTTCTTCAAAGGCCCGGCCATCCATTTCGCTGAGACCTTAGCTCGTAGTGTAGGTAGCTGGCTAAATTTTTTGCGAAAGCCAATTAAGACGTGAAGGATCTTCGTTGAGTCAATAGTGCTGCTTGCTGTGAATGTCAGCTATCAGGCAGCAAACATCCTCATGAAGGGCAGCTCAGGGTCACGAGTTCCGGTTGTCAAACGGGAAGGTCGCGCCAATTCCGGTCATTCGATGGGCTTCTCCATTGCCGACCTTCGCTCAACTGCGGATTCGACCCCCTTGCGGACCTTGGCCCGGATCAGCCTGTCCCGATCACGCTGGTTGCGCTTACCGGGTGAAATGCGCGCTGTCGTTCGGCGTCGCGATCCCGCAGACAAGGCCCTGCTCATGGCGAAGGCCGCACGACGTGACCATGCGTCGGGACGGCACGTTCGACGCCGATACGAGTTCATAGACGTGCGGCGCGCCGAGGTCGTGGAACACGCTGACGATCATGCAGGCGTTGATGTAGTTGCCGAGGCCTTTGCCCCGCTGCGATCCCGCCACTGCAACAAGTCCGCCCCAGGCGTAGCGCTGATAAGGGCTGTGGGCGTTGTGCGGCAGATAGCCATGTGCGGCCGCCACGATGGTTCCGTCACCGTTACCGATCACCA
The DNA here is from genome assembly GCF_000502375.1 of Mesorhizobium sp. L48C026A00. Lineage (NCBI taxonomy): Bacteria > Pseudomonadati > Pseudomonadota > Alphaproteobacteria > Hyphomicrobiales > Phyllobacteriaceae > Mesorhizobium > Mesorhizobium sp. L48C026A00. Next base: position 128,046 of record NZ_AYWU01000020.1, read on the forward strand.
CGGTTGTCGCCGGACCAAAAGCTCCAACCAGCAATGAGCCGGAAAACGGCACCACACCAGCCGCTCCCATGAGCATCTGGATGCCAGCGGTATTTTCATCCTCCGGCTGGGTCGGCCTGTCCAAGTCGGCCAAGCCATCTGGCAGGCCCCTGGATATGATTGCCGCGGAGGCAGCCAGCGCACTCTCCCGGTCTGCGAGGAATACGTCCCAGCTGTCGGAGCGAAAATTCCGTTCCATCAGGTGAGACCTGAGTTCTTCGGCCTTGTCGACGGGGATCAGGCGGAAGCCGCAGATACCATCGCGGTCGAGGAACTCGTCGACGCGATCCCATCCGAGCCGATCCAGATCGTCACAGCCCATCGTGCGGCCGGTCTGGCATGCCCCAGCCGTCGCATTGATGAAATCAACGCTCGTTTCGGCCTGCGCTTGCAGGTGTTGCTGAAGCTGCGTGCCGAAATAACCAGACATGGGTAGCCCTGTGAGAGCACGTTGATGAAGCATAGCGAGTTCGGCGGGCCTAGCAATGGGTGTGGGATCAGGCTACCTGCAGCCCAGAACATCGGCTCCGCGCCAGGCCTCACACTACGCTGCCAAGAACGAACAGCTGCTTTCCACCACCCCAGCCAGTCCTTCGACGCTCAGTTCGGCCGTTCTGCGGCTCAGGTGTCTGAGCCAGCGGGACGCGCCAGGAGCTGCCATTCCCGGCGCTTCTCCAATCCTGACCTTCGCGCTATGGCTCGAGTCGACCCAATTGTCGCCATTCATAGAGCTTCTGTGCCACCCGAAACCTACCATCCGTTTAGGACACGACGTACGGCAGCCGGCCAGTCGGTGTTCCGTGACACCGGCCCGCAACCTTCAGAATATGTAGTCCGTGGCAACCGAGAAGGGAATCTCTGCTCTCAAACCAGCATCGACTGCTGGGCGAAGATACCCGCCATCGCGCCGTGCGATGATGCCGTCGTGACCGAGGGCATGAGGGGGTTGGCGAGGTCGCCGGCAGCGTAAATGCCGGGCATGCTGGTTTCGCGGCGCTCGTCGACCTTGAGGGCGATGCCGAGGGGCGTATCGACCGTGGCGAGACCCAGTGATTCATGCAGGCTTGCGGACGGCTTGTTGCGCGGATGCGCGAACAGGATGTCGACCGCGACATTGGAGCCGGTATCGAGATTGACGGTGGCGTTATGGCCCCCGTGACGGGCGATCTCGGTGATCCGACCCTCGACGACAGGTATGTTGCGGCGCGCCAGATCGTCCCGGGTATCGGGCGGAATGTCGTGACCATCGGCGAAGAGCGTCAACCTGTCGGTCCAATCGTGGAACAGCCTGACCTGATTGTGCGACTGCGGGCCGGACCAGACGAGACCCCAATGCTGGCCGGCGACTTCAAAGCCGTCGCAATAGGGGCAGGGCACGATGGACGTGCCCCAGCCTTCGGCAAAGCCCGGAACATCAGGCATCTGGTCGGCGACGCCATAGCTCAGGATCAGGCGGCGCGCCCCAAGGCTTTCGCCATCGCCAGTGAGGACGGAGAAGTCGTCGAGGGCGCCGGAGACGCTGTCGGCTCGGGCATTGACCAGCCTGATCGTGGGATAGCGCGCCAGCTGCTGCCGCGCCTCGGCCAGGATGTCCAGCGGTGGCTTGTGATCGTGGCCGAGCAGGCCATGCGAGTGGCCGGCGAAGCGATTGCGCGGCAGGCCGGTATCGAGAACGGTGACCTTGCGGCGGGCACGGCCGAGCTGCAGGGCACCGGCGAGACCGGCAAAGCTACCGCCGATGATGATGACGTCATCCATGGTGATGGGCTCCGTTGTGAATACGCTCGAGACAGGCAGCGAGCAGGGCTGCGGCATTGACGAGAAAATCGCCCATGACTGTGTGTTGACCGACCGGACGATGCCGCTTGCACGTTTCAGATACTGCATGGTATCGTAATGCAAGAATTAGATACTGTCAAGTACTGGAATTGTCGTGACCGAAAATAGTCAGGGCCGGCGCGGCCGGCCCGCCAACGAGGCACTTGGCCAAACGATAGTCGACGCCGCGTACGAACTCTTTGTGGAATTGGGTTTTCATGCGACGACATTGGACAAGGTCGCCCAGCGAGCGAAGATATCCAAGCTCAGCATCTATCGGCACTTCGAGAACAAGGAGGCGCTGTTCAGCGCGGCCATCGCGGCGCGCTGCCATCAGTTTGCACCACTTTTTGAAGGCGTCGTCGGTTCGGCCGAAGATCAGCTCATGGCGGCGGGATCATCCCTGCTTCGCACGCTGTTGAGCCCGGATGTCCGCAGTGTCGAAGCCATGATCATGGCCGACAAGACGAATCAAAAGTCGTTAAGCAAGCTCCATTACGAAGCCGGCCCCGCCCATGTCATCGCCCAAATCGAGGCCCTATTGCGTCAGTTGCACGTGAAGGCGGTTCTGAACGTGCCCGATCCTCTCCGGTCCGCCCGCTTGTTTGCCGCGCTTTTCAAAGGATCCGATCTCCTGATTATCGCACGCTTCGATGAGGCGAGAGCAGAGGACGACAACGAAATCGAATCCTATTGCCGGTCGGCCGTCGCCATGTTCATCGCCGCGCACGGTGGCAACGACCACGCGGGCGGATAGCCTAGACGAGGCCGCGAAGGAGTACTTGCTTGATATTTAGTGCCGGCTTAGCAGACCGTCAGCTTTCGTGAAGCTGCAACGATAATCTGAATGGCGGAAGTGAGGGTGCGTTGCTGCCAGAGCTCGTGAGCGCAGATGAAGGGCCGCTTTCCAGGGACATCTGCCCAAAACCTGCCAGTCCGCTGCCCACCCCAACTGAGACGTAGAACGCTCTGTGCCGGCGCGGTAGAGGCGAATGCTTTGGCCGCCAACGTCGCGCCATTTGCAGACCTTGCGAAAGCTACCGCTGAGGTCTGCATCTCCATTGATTTCCGGTCTTCGATCGTCGGCGGGTCCAGGATAGGCGAAGACCAGGGGAATCGCGTTTATTCCTCGCAGCATCCCTCAGTGCATGCAGTTGGTAAGCACGAGAACCGTCATCTCATCGATTTCGAATTCCTCCGCCAGATTCTTGTCGAATAGCTCCAGCCACCGCGCCTGCGCTTGATAGGCCGGCTTCTCGCGCGCCTCAGAACAATCATATTTAAGTAGCGCAACGTTCTGGAGATGATGGACCAACTCGTGCACAAGCACGGACACTTCAGCAGGCGTTTCGCCAGTCCATCCTTCGGGAAGGTAGATCGTCCGGCTCAGGTCGTCGTAAATCGCATGGACATCGTGCCCGGGTTCAGTTGGGGCCAAGTAGCCGGCCTCGGCCGCAACACCTTCCCGCCGGTTCGAGGCCAGCCGGCTGTAACGCACGTCCGCCATCTTCGCAGCGGAGACGAACTCCACTTGCGGATGCTCGTAGATCGCCGGTAGGCCGAAGTTGATGGAAAGCCAGGTCACGATCACCGTCAGCAGCGCCTGCATGGCTCGACTTCCTCCGATTGGACCGACGCGCATCGTTTCGGTTGCCAGAGTGTCGAGTGAATTGCCTTTCGTGAATCCTTCAGGAGTCTTGGGACTAAGGTTGCGGCCGCGCTCCGCCCGGCGATGAAGCCGTTGCCCAGCAACGGGATCGTCCCGCGGCGGCTTTTTTTCCAGGACGTGCTTTGGTCCTGGTGCTGAAGTATGGTCAGGGCTCCTGAAACGCGGTGCGGCCTCAATGAAGATCCTCGTTGTCGACGACCATGTGCTTATCCGCGAGGCGTTGCGCGGCGTCCTGAAGGAGTTGAAGGACGACGCGACGATCATCGAAGCGCCGAATTCGCGCCGGGCGATGCAGTGCGTCGAAGAGAACCCGGACCTCGAACTGATCCTGCTCGATCTAAACCTGCCAGACAGCAGCGGCTTCGACGTTCTTGCCGAATTGCGCGAGCGCTATCCCGCAATCTCTGTAGTCATGCTCTCGGCCAGCAACGATCGCGACGACATCGCCCGGGCGCTCGACGTCGGCGCGCTCGGGTTCATCCCCAAGTCGGCCCAGCGCGAGATCATGCTGGGCGCCTTCAAGCTGATTTTCGCCGGCGGCATTTACGTTCCGCCGGAAATTCTTGGCCGACGGCAACCCGCGCCGGCCATACAGCCACGGCCAGGACGACCGCCCTCAGCCGCCGAACTCGGCATCACGGAACGGCAGATGAACGTGCTCGTGCTGATGATGCAAGGCAAGAGCAACAAGGCTATAGGCCGTGCGCTCGACGTCGCCGAGCCCACGGTCAAGAATCACGTTACCGCCATCCTAAAAGCCTTGAACGCCACCAATCGCACCGAGGCGGTCATTGCGGCCGGGGCGCTTGGGCTCGGGCAGCGGAAGGACGCCGACCAGGCGGCAGTCGCGCCGCGAGCCCGGCAGCGTCCAGTACGGGGCGAGCTTTCATGAGCTGATTGAGCATCGCTCGCAGCCGCATCGGTGCGACGGGCTTGTGCAGCAGGTGATAGCCGCTCGCGCTGGCGTCGAGCAACCGTTCGGGCGCCGTGTCGCCGCTGATGAGGAAGGCCGGGATCGCGGTGCCCAGTTCACGGCGCAGGTGCTCGATGGCCTCGATGCCTGTCTTCCCATCGTCCAATCGATAATCCGAAATGATGAGGTCCGGCTCTTGTCGTTGCAATACCAATTTCGCAAGCGCCTTTTCCCCAGACTGGGCGGCGACGACCTCGCAGCCCCAGCCTCTGAGGATTCCGCCCATGCCCTCGAGCACGAGCGCATCGTCATCGATCACGATGATGAGTTTGCCTCGTGCTGAATCGATCGTCTAAGGAGCGACCGGAACCCCGGTCGACTCGTGCCGAGCGGCAACCAAAGGGACGCTGATCGAAAAGCGCGATCCCCTGCCGACCCGCGAGTTTACTTCGATCGGATGATCCATGAGGCGGCCTAAGCGGTCGACGATCGAAAGCCCAAGGCCAAGCCCGCTTCGGGGATCCGGCTTCGGAGCCGCCAGCTGAACGAACTCAGCGAAAATGTTCCGCTGCTGTTCCGCAGGAATACCGACGCCGCTGTCGCAGATATCGATGCGCAACTGGCCGCCGCGGCGGCGGCAGCCCACCACCACGCCGCCGTGCGTCGTGTAGCGCATCGCGTTGGACACCAGATTCAAGAGGATTCGTTCCAGCAGAATGAAATCGCTGCGAACCCAAGCCGTGTTCGGGACCACAGTGAACCGCAGCCCCTTTTCGCCGGCGGCACCCCCGAATGTCGTCTCCAGGCGCTTGAGGAGGTGCTCGACCGGGAAGTCGCTCAGGCTTGGTTCGAGAATACCAGCATCAAGCTTCGACATGTCGAGCAGCGCCTCGAATAGCTCGTTCATGGAGGCGACCGCCGCATCGATGCGCGCCACTAGCTGGCTGCGCTTAGCCGGACCAGTCTCATCGCGCAGTTGCGCGACGAACAGGTTCAAGGCGTGTAGCGGCTGCCGCAGATCGTGGCTTGCCGCGGCAAGAAAGCGCGACTTGAAACTGTTGGCGATCTCCAGCTCGGTCGTGCGCTGCTTGACTTCCTTTTCCAAGAGATCGGCCGCCTGTGCTTTCTCGGCCAGCAACCCGTCGCGTTCCAACGTGTTCTGGCGGAAGATCTCGACCGCCCGCCCCATCGCCGCGATCTCGTCGGCTCCTTCCACCGCGACGGGTGTATGAAGCCTGCCGCCGGCGATGGCGAGCATGCCGTCGCTGAGCGCTGTGAGCCGGCGGACGATGTTGCCACCCACGTAGAGCCATACGATCAGGACCGAGGTCAGCAGGCTCAGCGAGCCGACGACGACGAGGGCGCGGGTGCTCAGCCGCTGTACCGATAGCGCATCGCGGATCGCCTCGCCGATGTCCCGCTTGGCCACGCTTCCAAGCCGGTCGACCGCAGCGGTGAGTTGCGCCGATAGTCTGCTGGTCTCGGTGAGCCGCTTTTGTCCTTCCCCGACCAGCGCGAGTTCCCGGCTGCGGGCTTCCGCGATTGCGTTCGGTCCCTCGGCAAACTCGCGTAGCTTTGCAACCTGCTCCAGGAACAGCGGCCGCAGCTTCGGATCGAGCCCGGTCGCCACCGCCTACAGGTCACGCAGCGCAAGGCCGAGTTGAAAGGCGAGAATCGGAAGTCGCCGAGGCTGATCGGCTGTGGAGGCTTCGGCCAGCATGTCCGCGACGGCAGAGACCTGGCCTTGGGCGGTGCGCATCCGCCGCTGCAGATCAATCAGCGCTGCCAGACGGCGTGGCTGATTGCCGGGACCGGTCGGGCCTGCCTCCTCGCGAGCCTCGACGAGCGTCGCGATCTCTCTATCCAGAACATCCAGCCAAGGCGCGAGCAACCGCTGGGTCTCGCCATTTGTCTGGAAGACGCTGCTTCGCAATGTTCTGATCCGCTCGGTGATTTCGAGGCGGCGCGCGACCAGGTCCTCCAGGCTCGCGAGGTTGACCGTCAACGAGAAAATGGTCGGCTCGATGTTCAAAAGCGGCAAGAGTTCGGCGTCATCGCTTTTCAGATCGTCGAGCTTGGCGTTCAATCGCCCGACCTCGGCGGCGAGGGCAGTCTTGATGTCATCACGTCGATTGCGGTTCGGCGCCGCCAACAGCGCGGGTGCCGCGGCGATAATGCGCTCAGCCGAACGCGAGAGTTCGAGTGCCGAAAGGGTTGGTGCGATACGCGTATCGACGACATTGAGACGGCCGCCGACCTCGCGGAAGGCGTAAATTCCCGCCGCGGCGGCCAATACGGCGAACGCGGCAATCCCGAAAAACGCAACCAACAGCCGCGCGCGCACCCCAAGGTTTGAGGCTCGGCGCGCCGATTTCTTCGCGACTTCGGCTCCCGATGTGGTCACGGCCATGCGGCACTTCCGCGATTTCCGTGGTAGATTAGCACGACGCGCTGCATGCTGTTGCAGCAAATGGAGGCAGCCGATGAGGCGGAGGGATGTTCTGGCCGGCGCGGGACTGGCGGCGGGCGCGAGCCTCAGCTTCCCGGCGCCAGTCATTGCGCAGGGCATCCGACAATTGACAATGGTGACCGACCACCCCGAGGGTCCCGGCATGCTGCCCAGCGCGCGGCGCCTGGCGCAGACGATCACGGAAGCCTCGCACGGGCGCATCAGGATCGAGGTTTCTGCCTCCGGCGCAGTGGTACGCCCCTTCGAGACCTTCGACGCCGTGCAGTCCGGCCTCGTCGAAATGTTTCACTCGCACATCGGCTATTTCGCCAAGAAATCGTCCGCGTTTCATTTCTATTCCGGCGTTCCTTATGGCTTCACCGCGAATGAACTGTTCGCGTGGGTGCGGTTCGGCGGCGGTCAGGAGCTTTGGGATGCGCTCTGTGGCCAGTTCAACATCAAGCCGCTCCTATCCAGCAGCACGGGCACGCAAATGGGCGGCTGGTTCACCCACGAGATGACCTCGGCGCAGGGATTCAAAGGGCTGCGCTACCGGATGGCGGAGCCCGGTGCCGAGGTATTTCGCCAGCTGGGCGCGACCGTGGTGCTCCTGCCGGGCGCCGAAATCGTGCAGTCGTTGCGATCCGGTGCCATCGATGCGTGTGAATGGATCGGGCCCTGGATGGACATGGCCATGGGCCTGCACCAGGCGGCCAGCTACTACTATTATCCCGGTTGGCAGGAGGCGGGCACCGCGATCGCGCTCGGCATCAACAAGCGCGTGTGGGAAAGTTTAGATGAAAGCGACCAGCGGCTGATCGAGGCTGCTGCTGCAAGCGAGTACGCTGTCTCGCTCGCGGAATTCAACACCAACAACGCGTTGGCCCTCCGCAGACTGCGGGCAGAGGGCACCGTCAAGATTCGGAAGTTTGACGACGCCATGCTCAGGGCCTTCGCCGAGATCAGCAAGGACGTGGTCGCCAAAGCCGGTTCCGGCGACGAGTTTTCCGGAAGAATATATCGGAGCTATTTGGACTTTCGAACCTTAATTCGCGAGTGGAGTGACATCGCCGAAGGTGCGTACTTGGGGATTCGGATGTTTCGCTAATGAATAGACGCGACGGCCAAGGTCCTGACCCTACAAAAAAGAGACTCCACAGGATTGAGTCCTCGATCATCCCCTTAACGCAGACCTCTGGCTGGCCAATCCAATGGCAGCAAACTCAACCCGCTGCGGGCCTTTCCACTCCGGCTATTGCAGGTCTCAGATGGGTCAAATCTGCTGGTTGCGGTGAAGGTCCGCTTTCCGAGAGCAAATTTAAGCCGAGAATGTCGACTAGGGTCAAATGCGTGAATTCACATCACGGGTTCCTCTCGGTGCGGACACCAGGCTCCACCCATCGCACAGTGCCGAGGGTCATATAGACCAACGCGCCGCGGCGAGCCCCGGTTGTTCGCAGGTAGTCCTCGAGTTGACCTGCATGAATTCGCATGTCCTCCTCCGTCGGCGCGATGTCACTTTTCCAATCGAGAACGACCGCGGCGCGACCCTCCTCCAATGCGACGGCGTCAATCCGGCCGGCAAGCGCTGTGGGCTCGCTCGCATCGGCGAGCAAGGCGTAGATCGGCCATTCTGGAACGAGACCCGGTCGCAGCGCGGCGATCTCCGGAAGATGCAGGGTTCTCCAGGCGGTCGAGGCGATTTCGTCCGCTTCGGGAAGACCGACCTCGTCTTCGCGATCGACCACCAGCTCTGCGATAAGCGCGCGGGCGCGATGGGCAAAGGAGGCGAGGTCATCATCAAGTTCTGCAGTCAGGACCTCCTCCATGAGCTTGTGCAAGACGAGTCCTCGGAAACGTCCTGCGCCGATCGGCAACTCCGTCTCCGGGGCGTCGCCGGAGTCGATCGCGATCGCTTCGGTCATAGGAACGCTATCGGGATCCTGCTTGCTCGGCTGAAGCCACGTGAGCGGGACGGCGGCAGCGGCGATAGCGGCGCGCTCTGTCTCGAACATGTCCTGCGTCTGTCCGTTTGGCAGATCGGCCGCGGCAGGGCGCGGTGCCCGATCGAAACGCGAGAGATCTAGCAGCGGCAGGTCCTGGTGCGCCAGGTCGACGATCCGCGCCCAGGACCTTTGCTCCGCCTGCGGCAGCTCCGGGACCACGAGGAGCTCGCGAGCGCGAGTGCATGCGGCATACCAAAGGCGCTCGCGTTCACGGGCAAGGCTTTCATCATCGGACGCGAGCGCCAGCAGAAGATCGGCGGGACGACGTTGCCGATAACCCAATGCAGCGTGTTGTCGGACGTGCGATGCACGAACGACTCGCGCGAGCGGAGCAAGGTGGCTGTGTTGACCGGAATCACCACCGGCCATTCCAGCCCCTTCGCGCTGTGGATGGTGATGATCTCGATGGCGTCGCCTTCGGCATCAACCCGGCCCTCGTTGGACGGCATCCTTCGCGGCAAGAGATCCGCACCACTGGACGCGTGGATCGACGATGCGATCGACTCCGAACTCATTCAGATCATGCGTTCGCCCGTGTTTTGCGCAGAGACACCGATGCCGTCGACAACGCCATCGAACTGCCCTGGAGCAACGGACAGGCCGAAGGCCAGATCAACCGGCTCAAGACCCTCAAGCGCGCAATGTACGGCAGAGCAGGTCCCGAACTGCTGAGAGCACGCATGCTGCCGCCGCGCCACACAAAGTGAGGAAGAACCNTGCGGTTCGCCCGTGTTTTGCGCAGAGACACCGATGCCGTCGACAACGCCATCGAACTGCCCTGGAGCAACGGACAGGCCGAAGGCCAGATCAACCGGCTCAAGCCCCTCAAGCGCGCAATGTACGGCAGAGCAGGTCCCGAACTGCTGAGAGCACGCATGCTGCCGCCGCGCCACACAAAGTGAGGAAGAACCGCGTGCCCTCGAATCCGCCGGCGTCGAGTTCATTCCGGAAAATGGCGGCGGCGCGGGCGTCAGGCTGCGTTAAGGCCTATGTGTGGACCATCTTGCAAAGCGCATTGCAGCGTGCATCTCTACTGATGACCCAAGAGTATCTCGATCACCAGTTGGAGTGCCCTCATTGCCTGACAATAAGGCTAAGGATTCCGGCCGACGCCGGTCCTGATGACCGGATCGTTTGCGACGACTGCGGGGAATTCCTCGGGATATGGGACGACCTGCTGGCCGACTTTGAGAAGCAAGGCGGAAACGACGGAGTGTTCCGGCTCTACAAGGGGCGCATAAGACGGATCGATTGATAGCATACCGAAGAAAAGCCCGCGCCCCTTGCCGGTGAGCGCGGGCCCGAGGCCCGATCGACGGACACCGGAGGCGATGACTGCCGCCAGCACGAACTCTTAGACTCTTCTAATGTTCCGCGGCTCGCGAGCAACTGCGCCTGGGCGGCGCTGTAGACCAATGCCGCCGCAAGGCGCATAGTTCGCGCATGAAGCCACCTGTAAGGTCGGACCTCGCCAGCGACAACGGCAAGGCCGAAGATCACCTAGCTGCAGCGACCGCAGCCCTTTTCGCCGCAGTCCGAGGGCTGGAGGCATCCGTTGACTTATCGGTCAGTGCGCAAAGCAGCGAAGCGCCTGCAGAGGGAGCGCCTCAGCATTGGGCTACACGGTAATCTGGTACGGGAAACAGGGCATCGTTGAAAGACTGCCCTTCGACGCCGAGAAAGCCGCACGGGACCACGCGCTGGAAACCTTTCCTGTTCGCAAGGAGGTTGACGGCATCGTGGCGGTAGAAGTTCGCAAAGATGATGGCACGGTTGTTTTCAGTCAAGCAGGTGGAAACTAGGGCTTTTTCATAGCCTGTCGGATTTCCCTTGCTTCCCTTAAGATCGACGCGCGATCAAAGCCGACCATCGAGACGATGTCGCGAATTTGATCCTCGGTGACACCCAAGGCCAATGCTCGAACGCCTTCTGCCTTTAACCACGGCCGTCTAGTTTCCTCGGTCACGATTTTTCCCTTATCCCCTATGCCTAGAGGATACAGGCTGCTGATTGGTTCCGCTACCCTCGCGACACCCGGTGCGGCGGTTTCATAATCCGCTGGGCCACTACCGGTTCACTTTCGGGATGATTTCCTCGATCTGGCCGGTCTTGCCGATCTGTTTCAGCACAGCCTCCGCCTTGGCTTTATCCTTCGTGGTTAGCACGGTGCGCCAATGAGGCTTCTCGTAGATGCTCACGATGTAGGTTTTCGCTGGCTTATCTGTCATCGCCCGTCCTGCCGTCCAGCCAATTTTGCTATCGGCTAATATAGATCCAAGCACAAAAAGCTCGCCGGCCAACACCTTCCGCGATCACGTGTCGCTTGGCAGTTAATCAGGGTCTTCCTCAATTTGTGTGGTGGACGATCGATCGGCTGCGCTACTCACATCATAGACGGCTAAATGGAAGACCAGAACAGTAGATTGGGGCTTTCTTACGCTCGATGAATTGCCACGCNGGCGTCGAATTGCTGCGAGCACGGCCGTTGCCGCTCGTCTCGTGCATCGCCACACAAATTGAGGAAGACCCTGATTAACTGCCAAGCGACAACTGGAGCAATTGATGCAGCACGATTCCATCGAAGAATCCGCCTAAGCCAAGCCCCAGCAGAATACCTGCGGACGTCGGAAAACGGCGATGCTCCGAAGCCGTGGTCGCCATCCCTCTTCTCCTTTGGACCCCTAACTTCGGGCCAGGCCACGTGTTCCTTGCCTACCTGCACGTTGGAAACGCGTAGCTAAGGGTCGCAACCACGGCGCAACAATTAAGCGCGAGCTCATCGCCTAAAGGACGCCGGCCTCTCGCAACACGCTTCCTCGCGACGGGCTGGATCGCCGGCACGAGACTCCAGGCCTTAGCTTGGGAGATCGCTGAAATCGGCATCGGCGAAAGTTGGCCTCCTCTAGAACGGCGGATGGCAAGCGCGACATCTGCGGAGAACGGCGGCACATCAAGCTTCAGCCAGCCATCCGAATTCGCTTGCCATTGCGCCGTTTGCCTGCCGGCCGTGGTATCCTAGGCGATGACGCGATAGGTGCCACGAGCCAACCCGGGCAGCTCCAGGGCGGCAGGAATGGGCGCAGTGCCGGTACGCAGCATACCGTCTCGCCCGATCGTGTTGCTGCGAACCAGCCAGACCACTGCCTGGGCGCCGCAGGCGACCGGCGCGATGTCGGGGCCGGAAACCCGCATCTTGTCGCCGAGATGGGCACGCCGGAACGAAGCCCAGTCAATCAGAGGCAGGAAGTCGGCCAGCGAACGCTGCGCCCGCCGCATGCCGGGGGTGAGCACGTGCGGGGTGCGGTTCGGCCACCGCATGCCGCCACCGCCACCCCCCGCCGCTAGACTAGGTGAGACCATTGCAAACGGCGGAAATACTCATCGTCATTGGATAACTGGCTCGCACGAGGCCCCTATGCCCCTCTTGATCCCACTAGCGCGCGGTTTGATCCGCCTTCTCGCCTCCCGGCGCTCCTTTGCACTGGCAAGCTCTAGGCGCCACGCTACGTGCATACTTAGGGCCCTTAACTTCGCACCTAACGTGTCCTCTCAACCGCGCGGTCCGCCGAGGCCAGAGCTGCGTGCTAGCTCACCTGCCATCCCATTCGAGGGGCCAGCTATGGAAACGGTAAGGGAGCGTCCTCCACAACAATGCCATCCTCATCCTCACGCGGCCCGGACTCGCCGGGCGTGAAGAAGATCGCCAACGAGGCCCTCTGGGCAGCGGGCCTGATACGCCATCCCACCGAGCGAGGCCCGCGCTTCGTCCTGCTCCAAGCGGACGTACCTGCCGGCGATTTGCGCACTTGCTCAAGGCAGCGAAATGAAGCCAGGTGCCGGCACGNTGCTCCAAGCGGACGTACCTGCCGGCGATTTGCGCACTTGCTCAAGGCAGCGAAATGAAGCCAGGTGCCGGCACGGTATGTTCGTTGCGATTTTCAGCTTGCTGCCGCTGATCGTTTAAAGACGATGGTGACCTTCGTCCCTTTGCTGGCACTAGAGTCGACAGCGAAATGCGCCTTGGCGTTCTCGGTCAGCGAGCGCGCGATCAGCGCTCCAAGCTTGCCTGGCTTGGGCCACGTCTCGCCTTCCGGCAAGCCAATTCCGTCGTCAGCCACTATGACCCGACAGCCGTCGCCATCGACGATGCTGTGCAGCGTTATCGTGCCGCCTTCGCGCCCCTGGAAAGCATGTTTTAGTGAATTGGTCAGCAATTCGTTGACCACCAGTCCAGCCGGCATGGCGACGTTGATTGACACCGGATATGTGTCCACCCTCATATCGAGGCGGATCCCCTCGACTGCATGCGANCGGCATGGCGACGTTGATTGACACCGGATATGTGTCCACCCTCATATCGAGGCGGATCCCCTCGACTGCATGCGAGCTCATCACCGCGGACGCGATCTGGCTGAGATAGACGCCAAGATCGACCTCTTCCTTCTGCTCGTCGGCGGTCAGCGTCTGGTAGAGGATCGCCAGGGCGTCGACGCGACCGGCGAGCCGCTCAAATCGTCTCCGGTCGGCCTCAGTCGCATTGCGGCTTTCCAGCCGGATCNGCGTCGACGCGACCGGCGAGCCGCTCAAATCGTCTCCGGTCGGCCTCAGTCGCATTGCGGCTTTCCAGCCGGATCAGGGCTGTGATCATCTGCAGGTTGTTCTTCACCCGGTGCTGCAGTTCGCGCAGCAGCGTGTCTTTCTCGCTGACACGCTCCTCCACCGAGCGCTGATCCCCAGCTTCGCCATGGGCCGAGACGTCGACCAGCGCCACCAGCCGGAAGCAGATCTTGCCGT
>NZ_AYWU01000021.1:0-120763 GCF_000502375.1 Mesorhizobium sp. L48C026A00
TGTCTTGGTCGATTCTGGCAATCACCAAACTGGCACATCGCGATGCCGTCGGGAGGGGGCATCCACTCCATCAGACTTTCACCACTAGGGCAGCTTCTGGACTCTGGCCCAGAATGGCGGCATTCTCTCTTCGGGGAGAGCGGGCGTGGGCAAAGGCCACCGTTATCAAGGCGCCAATCAGGCTGGCCGCTGGTGAAGGCACGCCGGCAGAAGAAGGCCGTCACGGCGGCTGCCGCGACCGCTCTTGGGGCTGATCTTCCTCGGCTTTGGCACGCTTGCCGCCGCAGTCACCCAATTCGCGATCCAGAGCACCTCCGGCCAACAGAGCACCTCTGGCCTCCAAAGCACCATAACAAATTGGACAGAACCGCTGCCTAGGCCGATGCAGGGCCGGGCATCTGTCATCGACGGCGACACCGTGGAGATTGCCGGTCAGCGCGTCCGCTTCAATGGCATTGACGCACCCGAGAGCCGTCAGCACTGCGACGACGCCAAGGGCTTTGATTACCCATGCGGGCGCCGCGCCGCGCAAGCCTTAGACAAGTTCCTGGCAGCATCGCGACCGCCGCATTGCAGCTTTGTCGACCGTGATCGGTACGGGCGTCTCGTCGGGAACTGCAATCGCGCCGACGGCCGAAGCGTTCAGAAATGGCTCGTTGAACAAGGCCTCGCTCTAGACTGGCCTCGCTATTCGAACGGGGCATTCGCCGCCGAGCAAGTCTCAGCCAAGGCCGCGCAACGCGGAGTTTGGCAGGGCCGCTTCGATCAACCATGGGACTTGGCGGGATGCCAACGCCGACAAGGTCGAGAGCGTCAGCGAGCAATCGACCGGCTTCGGCCTTCTCGGCGGCTGCAACATCAAGGGGAACATACGCGTCAACACCGGCGAGAAGATCTATCACGTGCCCAGTCAGGAGTATTATGCGGAAACCCACATCAGCCCTTTGAAAGGCGAACGGTGGTTTTGTAGCGAGGTTGAGGCACAGGCGGCCGGCTGGCGCAAGGCAAGGCGGTAAAGGGTCGACGGGCAGCGAGCAGGTGCGCTTATTCGCAAGCACGGCAGCGATCGGGCAATCCTGACCGAGGCCGCGAAGGCATTGCCGGCAATATGATTTCATTTGGCGCGAACAGCCAGGCACACTCGATTGGAATTCGATTCATAGGAGCCGGCGGCCTCCGATTGCCCGCGCCTCCGTCCGCCCGGAGGAGGACGCGGCCTGTTCGGAGCATCGGCCTGCAACATGACGCAAAAGGAAAACGCCAAGGTCGAGGGCCCAGGAGGATACTGGCCGAGCTGTTCAGTTATTAAACTTCGAGAACGAATAGCCCGGCGCTAGGCCGGGCCCCTGAAGCTGGTTGCGCTCAGAACCTGTAATTGACGCCCAAACGAAATACGTCGAAGTCGCCATCTCCTTCGAAATTCTCGGTCCCATCCCCTGTGCCGAATGGGATATCGCCCAGATCAACATGCAGATATTCAGCCTTCGTCGACCAGTGTTCCGTCCAGCCGATTTCCGTCCCGAGGCCAGCGGTCCATCCGTCGGCCGATCCGCCGCCCTGTTGCTCGGAGTTCTCGATGCCCCCTTCGACTTCTCCGTAAGCGTAGCCTGCCGTGCCGTAGACAAGCCAGCGGTCGAATGCGACACCGAGACGTCCGCGAACCGTGCCGAAGTACTCAATCTCGGCGTTGCAATCGCCTGTAGTACAATTCCAAACTGGTCCTGAGGTACCTTGGGAAGTGGTTCCATCGGGGCCATTCGAGATGTCAGCTTCGATGCCAAGGACCAAATAGTCCCACTGCCAGTTGTAGCCAATAGTTGCACCGCCCACGAAACCGTCGACATCTACATTTGCGCCGTCGCCAGAATTACTGAACAGCGTATAATCGCCCCAAGCGTATCCTGCATGCGCGCCGATGTAAAAGCCCGACCAGTTGTAGGCCGAAACCGGCGTTTCCACGATCGGATCGGAATACACAGCGTCAGCAGCAAGTGCGACACTTGTCATGGAGAGCAGGACGGTTGAAGCGAGAAGCAGTCGGTACATAAAACCATCCTTGATAAGGAGAGAATAAAGAGATACTCGCTCGTATGCTGCTTTGAGCTTTCGGTCCAGTCATCGAAACAGACCAGACCGCAACAGGTCTATTCAGTGGCAAAAATACAACAGCTTGCGCGCGCCTTTGATGAATACACAGACCGCGTTTCTATCCTTCCGGTTATATTAGGCTCCAGAAATACACGATGCGGGCAACAAAGCCGGCACCGTCAACGTTGCAGGTCAATGAAGCTCCACAACGACTGTGCGCCATGTATCGTCAGGGCGCGTAACGAACGCGCACGTCCTCGATGAGTGGTTGAAGGCCGCGAAGCGAGACACGAGTGATAGCCCTCAACATCCGAATACCAGCCGGCAGGCCCCCAACGGAGAGCCGCTTTGAAAACGCGTCAAGAATTTCGTGTTCGGGCTTTGGCTTGGGATCGTAGTGAATACTGCCTGCCACATGCGACGTTAATCGAATGATGTCTCTTACCGTCACCTTCTTGCCCCGTGGCGAGATGACGTGATGCGCCATGAAGTCATCCAAGGGAAGCGACAGGGCTCCAGGCGATCTCCTTCCGTTCGCGCCATATGGGTCGACGCTATCTTCGAGAGATTCGAAGACCAAGAATTTTGCCGATCCGGCCAATCCAAGCGTCCCCCGCCGACATCGAGGCGCCCGACCCCACCACTTCGACCGCAGCCGCCTATCAGGCTGCGCTCAACATGTGACAGGCTGGTCATTCGGCCCGTCCTTCGGACCACTGAAACCCAGTGTTAACGTCGTTCGCGGGTGAGAGGATGCAGCCGCAGCTTGAAAGTGTAGGGTACAGCTCGCTGCCAGGCACGGAGGCGAAAATGAAATTGCTTGGGATTGCGATCTTGTGCACGGGCATGATCAGCGCAGCAATGCCGGCCGTTCGCGCTGAGGATCAGCCTGTTCCGCCTAACCATGTGGAAGCGCCAGAGCCGGCAGTTCATTGCGAGGGCCAAAACTGCCTTCCACCAGCCGATAACCCTGTCGAGGAATGCAAGGGGCAGGATTGCACGCCGGCTCCGCCGGTGGACCCAGGTCCGCAGATTGAACAGGTCGACTGAACAGCATCAGCCGAACACCCGACTACGAAAGGCGATCGCAGATCCGTGGAGAAGGTTGGATTCCAGGTCCTCTCCCTCCGCCATCTGCCGTTGATTTATCTAATTCATCGATTTGCCAGAGTTACTTCTTCCAGTAGAGAAGGGCCCGCCGCCATGAGGCCGGCGAAGCGAAGTGAGCTACGACTTACCGCCCAGGAACACGGGAGCCTTCGATCTGCATTTGACAGACTTGGAGTTCGAAGGACTACTGGCTTTCCTTAAATCTAAACAGAGAATAGGCCGAGCCTGGATTTTCGGCTCCCGGCCGTCTGGTCGGCGCCGGCCAAAGGATGTCGTTAAGCCCGCTGATATCGACGTTGCCGTCGAACTCGTGGACGTTCCTGAAGCAGACACGCTACTGGCGATGTTCGATGTCCGGATCGATTTTTTCGTGCATGGGCACCCGCAATATGGCCTCTCGACTACGGAAGGTCAGGCTGGCTTTGTTCAAATCGAGTTTCCTGGCAAAGAAGGCCCGACCGTCGCGGCGTTCATCACCGCCGACGGCGCCACCCTGATCTTTGAGCGGGCCGGCTTGCTGCCGGGGTAGCTTACGCGATCAGGCTTGACGCTCTGCCCTGCCACGCGATGCTGAGTACGGCTTGGGGGATCATTTGCTTACCCGCGGTGGAAGGGGAACATGACTCCTGAGTTCTTTGGGAGTTGGCTGCTCCAAGTAGCCGTGATGCTTTGCGTCGTTGCGGGATTGGCAATGACCATCGTTGCGGTTCGCACTGGATGGAGCTCCATTGGTTTCGTGATGATCGGCTTTGCCAGGCGAGGCCGACACGAGTACATGCGGTCTGTGTCATCGATGGTCGAGAAGATCCTGACCACGTATGCGGGAAAAGGGCTACCTGCCGAAAGGCGCAGCAGAATAGCTATGCTCGTCACCGTCAGCCGGGAGGAGTGTAGAGCGGCTCTCTGCATCGATGAACCAAGCACTGGCCATCGAGCGTCGGCACAAACCCTACCGCTGGGATTTCCGACCAGTCGCACGCATTGCTGTACCGGCGGACGTAGAGGGCATAGGTGTTCGGGCCGGTGGTCAGCACCGCCGAGCCATGGCTCTGGATTAGCGCCTGCGTCTGTTGGCAGGTCATGGCGCGGGTGTCCGGCCTGGCCTGGGCGAGGGTTGTGAAGGNTCTGGATTAGCGCCTGCGTCTGTTGGCAGGTCATGGCGCGGGTGTCCGGCCTGGCCTGGGCGAGGGTTGTGAAGGCAAGCGTGACCGCTGCCGAGGTCAACGCAATCCGGCGAATGGACATGACGAGACTCCCATGATGAGCCATTTGGTTGACAAACTCGCATGTCGCAGGGCAGCTGTGCCATGGCGGCCTCCAAATCGGAATTTCCGGACTGGAGCAAACCGCCCGCCCCGTGCGAACCACGGCGTGCCGCTGGAGCCCGCAACCGAGGACGCTCTCAACTCCATCGCGGCTGAAGTGAAAATTGGCCGGGCGGCCGCACACCGCCGGCATCGATGATGATCTGGGAGCGGTAGCCGTCGAATTTGGCTTCATGCATCCACTCATCGCCTTGGGGCGGCTTGGCGACCAAGGTAGGCATCATTGGCGGGAGAAACTTCAAATGCATGCATTGACTCGCAAAACCGCGATTTCAATTAGCATGCGCTTAATTAGTTCCAATTTTTTAGCATGCGCTTAATTAGTTCCAATTTTAACGAATCGTTGACCGCGCTGTCCCAGAATAGGACGGCGCGGTCANTTTAGCATGCGCTTAATTAGTTCCAATTTTAACGAATCGTTGACCGCGCTGTCCCAGAATAGGACGGCGCGGTCAGACCCCAACCCGGGATTGCGCAGGCGGCTCCGCCAATCTAGCTCCCCCGCCTCACTGTCGGAGCCGCTTCCACACTCCTCTAGCATTACCAGCAAAGGTTGCATCTACTGTTACGTTATCGGAACTCCTTCGATTAGGCGGAGACGGCCACTCCCTCCGCCAAATGCACCCTGCCCCAACATTCTCCGGGTCGGTCTAAACCGGCCCGCGAATCCCTTAGTTGAGAACTGCGGGCTTTCAAAGGAAAGCTTGCAACCGCGGAGCCTAGCCCTTTGCCGTGGCGTCATTCGCAGCAGGATCTAAATTCGGCCGCTCGATCCCTTGCGTCTCAACATTGTAGACGCGAACGTGCCCTTCGAGGCCTTTGAACTGGCGAGTACCGAGGTCAACGATCGGCATGTTGCCAGGCAAATGGCGCGTCACGGAAAAATCGATAAGGATTTGTCGATCTTCAGCGGACGAACACAGCCTCGATGCCAAGTTCACGACATTGCCAATTGCGGTGTAGTCAGCGCGGGCCTCATAGCCAATTCGACCCACCGTTGCCCACCCCATAGCGAGCCCCATGCCGAAGCCAATCTCAAAACCACGCTGCCGCCACCCAGATATGAGCTCTTGTGTGGAATCCTGCATGTCGACAGCCATGTTTACGGCATGAAGCGCCGGCTCTTCACATGGAACCGGGGCGTTGACGAGAATCATCAATCCATCCGCCGAAAAACTGGTCAGCGTCACCTCATACCGGGCGATGATCGCGCCGAGCGCCTCGTAGTACTCACGCAAGAGCTGCATGATGTCCTCAGGCTCAGCGTGCGCCGAAAATGCGGTGAAGCCACGCAAATCGCAAAAAACAGCTACCACTTCCGCGCGCTGTCCGGCGAGCATTCTCTCGTCGCCAGCCTTTTCTACGAGCTCCGCCACCTGTGGTGCCAGGAAGCGCTTCAAACGCATCATTCGCTCATCGCGGTCCCGCGATATGGCGAGTTCCTCCGCCATTTGGTTGAACCGCGCAGCCAGCCGCTCAAGTTCGTCTCCAGTGACAATGTCGATCCGGGGATCGAACTGTCCGGCACCGATCTTGAGGGCGCCTTCTTCCAGCAATCGGATAGGCCCGCTCATCCGTCTGGCAAGCCAATAGGCGAGTACCGCCGCAAGGACTGTGGCGGCGAGGAACAACCCGCCGGTTCGCCACAATGAAGCGTACAGGGGTGCAAAAGCCTCTGCCTGCGACTGCTCGACAAATACCATCCAACCGGCCGCGGCAACGGGCGCGCCAGCGGTCACAACGCGTTCATTCTCGGCGTTGCGGCTTGCAATCGCAGTGCCGCCCGCGGCGGCGATCGCATCCCGCAATCCGCGCAGGGCCAAAGCTGCTTTCTCGTCGGCGCCTTGCATCACTTTGCTGATCGCGGGGTGAGCGATGAGGTGGCCGGTCTCGTCGACGACAAGTGCCTGGCCGCTGCGGCCTACGCGGACTTCGGAAACGATGAGCCAGATAGCCTTCAGACTGATTTCGGCGATGATCGTGTTTTCTAGGACTGTATCGTCGTAATTCGCCATCGCCATGGTTGCCGACGGTTCGGAACCCTGGCGGTAGGCGACCGGGCCATACCAGACCTTCGCGGTCTTGGCGCCCACGACAGCGGGATCGCCCGAGCGGTCCGCCCCGCCTTCCGTCCTGTTTGAGCCAACGCGCGAGACGTGCAGCCGTTCTGCGCCGTCGCCGTCGACGAAACTGATGCTGAGAATTCCCGGGACCTGGTGCATCACACGCAGGAAAAGAAGCCGAAGCTGTTTCACGCTGGCATTGGCCGACACGTCCTCGGGGATCGTGGAGCCGAGCGGAATCTTGATGCCGTCAAGAAAGCTCTCAATTTTGTCGGCCGCCGATGTTGCCTCGGACCGCAGCAGGGCACTGAGGATCGCACGCTGGTCGACATAGCTGAACCACCAGTTGCTGATGCCACCGGCAGCCATCGGAAAAATGGCCGCCGCGAACAAGACTAGAAAATACTTCTGAAATAGCGATCGACGCATGGAAGCGGCTTTGAGATTGGAGAAAGGTCTCCCACATGATGCGACCCGACCATAAGTCGCGACAGCTCAGTCCCAGAAAGGTAACCTAAATTCTTGGGTCTTGGTATGGGCTGAGCCGTTCCCACTCATGGTCGAGTCTCGTGCCTTCCATGGGGCTTGGATGGACGTTTCCCTGATCGGGGAGAGTCGCGTATTCACCAGCCACGTGAGCACGCCCCCGAAGGCTCGCTAGGCCCAGCGACCTCCCCCCGCAACCAAAGCCGCTGGGCCGCCCCGCTCCGCTAGTCCAGTCTAGAGCTTCCCTTTGAACCGATCTCCATTCATGGGGCTCGGCAGCTACATCACAGGCGAACGAATCCTATAAGCGGCAGATGATCGGAGGCGACCCGCGAAAGCGGCGTGTCATGGGCTTCGACGGATGAGATCATTCCGTGTCGATTTGCCATGATCCGGTCGAGCGACAGCAGCGGCAGACTCGATGGAAAGGTGGGGACCGCCGGTGGCGCGGAACCGAAAGTCGTGTGCAGCGTATTCAGCGCGGAACGGTTTCCGAGTCGCCATTCGTTCAAATCGCCGAGCAGCAGTGTTGGTTTTTCGTCCGGTCTGTTCATGATTTCGAGCACGACACGGGCCTGTTCGGAGCGCGATCGGCGCAGCAAGCCGAGATGGGCTGCGATAATGCGCAGAGTTCGTTTCTCGTCCAGATCGATTTCGGCAACCAGGGCTCCGCGCGGCTCCAGCCCCGGGAGCTTTATCTGATGGACATTGCGAACGATGCCCCGTTTGAAAAGCAGAACGTTGCCGTGCCAGCCGTGTCCTTTGCCGTTTCCGGACACCGGCACCGGCACCAGGCCTGTTTCCAATTCGAGACGCAGCAGATCCAGAAGGCCGGCACGATCTCCAAAGCGATTGTCCGCTTCCTGCAACGCAATGACATCCGGACCGATTTCCCGGATGACGCGAGCGATTCGTTCGGGATCGAACTTTCTGTCGACGCCCACGCATTTGTGAACGTTGTAAGATGCGACCAGAGTCCCCGCAGGGCGTGTCCCTTCGGACGGCGCAGCCTTCGCCTTCTGCTTCTTTCTGTCGCGAATGGATTTGAGCACACTTGCAGGAAAGCTCTGTCCAGTTCTTTGCATGAGTCTGCTGCTCGTCCTCACTACCTTCAAGACTTAGCTTTGTCTCACTCAAACAGGATCTGCAATCGCTGCTTCCTGCCCTGACGAGATGCGGCGCTCGAAAGGAGCGATGGCTGCGTCGCCCGAATTGCCCCGGGCAGAACGAGAAAGCCTCTAAAGGTAGGGCGATCCCAGCCACAACACTCGGTCGAACAGGCGGACGATGAATGGCCGGGCTCTCAAGGTTTCGATCGTTACAGACGTGGCGGAGGCGATTGCCGATCCGATCCGCGCATCAATCTCCGCGGCAAATCCTGCATCAAGAACCTCTACATCAATCTCAAAATTCAGCCGCAGTGACCGGGCGTCAAGATTGGAGGATCCTATAAAAGCCCAAACTCCATCGACCGACAGCAGCTTCGAATGATCGAACGAGCCCTGCGTGCGCCATACGCGGCAATAGTGCTTCAGGACCTGATCGAATTGCGCCGTCATCGCCCGGTCAATAAGGAAAAGATTGTTCATCGCCGGTACCACGATGTCGATCTCGACGCCTCGCCTGGCTGCGGTCGTCAGCGCGCTGATCAGTTCCCGATCCGGCAGGAAATAGGGCGACATGATGCGGATCGATTTGCGGGCGACGGAAAATGCCCCGATCAGCAAGTTGTGGTTCGTTTCGATGCTGGCATCCGGCCCGGATGCAACCGCCCGCGCCAGCATTGGTTGACCGGGAGCAGCGGGAAGCGCGGCCACTTGCCAGGTGTCGCCTTTCAGGAGCTCGCCGCTCACGAAGCGCCAATCTTCGGCGGCAACCGAAAATAGGTCGGCAACGACCGGCCCGGTGACCTGAAAATGCGTGTCCCTCGCGCTGGAGGAGCCGGCGAACTCGGCTGAGAATCCCTTTCGGATGTTCATCCCTCCGGTGAACGCAATCGTGCCGTCGACGACCAGGATCTTCCGGTGCGTTCTGAGGTTGGCGTAGGGAAGACGCAGGCCCATGACAATGTTGCCGTTGAAGAGGTCTGCTGTGATTCCTGCCTCTCGCAGGCGCCCAAGAATGCTGGGGACGGAGTAACGCGCCCCGACGGCATCGATCAGCACGCGAACGCTGACACCCCGCTGGACGGCTCCGGCGAGAGATTCCACGAAAAGCCGCCCGACATCGTCATTGTCGAAGATGTAGGTCTCGAGCAGGATAGCGCGTTGAGCGCCATCAATCGCTCGGCACATTGCGGCATAGGTCTCGTCACCTGTCTCCAATATCGCAATCGCGTTTCCCGAGGTCAGGGCACGCCGGGCCACCCTGTCGCCCAATGTCTTCAGGCCGGTGAAGCGTTGGCCGTACCGCTCGGCAATCAATTCTTCTGCGGCAAAGTTACGCTCATGTTTTGCGGAAGCCGCCTCGCTGGAAAGGGGCCGCATGGCGCTGATCGTGGCACGACGGATGCGGTTTATGCCGGCAACGGCGTAGATGATCGCGCCGAGGAATGGCGACAGGAACATCACGCCGACCCAACCCGTGGCGGCGCGGACGTCTTCCTTCGTCATTATGGCATGGACGATGCCGATGGCCGCCATCACCACCGAAATGATCGCGAGGACCTGGGGCCAATGAGTCAATAAGGTCTGCAACATCGCCAAAACTATCCAGCGAGCGGTTGCAGAACGCAATGCAGCTCATTCCCGGCGTTGATACTCAACAGATCCAAAGCGAACAGCGCTGTCTCCTATGGTGGTAATCTTGCACGGTCCTCAAATCGATGAGGACGCCCCGTGAGCCGCCATCAGGGGCATTGGAGCCGTACCTGGCTCATAAACGCCCCACAACTCGGGAGTCGGCTCCTTCGAATTATTTGGCCTTCAGCCATGTGTTCGACAATCCGCTCCTGTAGCGGCTGTCGGCGCGCTTCGAGATGATTCCATGGAGCCCGATCTTCTCGACGGTGCGGACGAGCGCCAGCGCGCTGCCCTCGAAGTGCTCACTGTATTGGATCTTGCCTAGGCCAGGCTCAACCAGTTGCCATAGCGCCTGCTTGCGCTGCAGCAGCGGCAAGGAGTCTAGATCGCGGCCGTCGAGATGGAGGATATCGAACGCGACGAACACCAGCCGGCTTGGCTCGTTCCAGATCGCGGCTTCCAGCGCAGGGCAATCGAAAGCGCTCTGCTCGCCGGGAACAATGACTTCGCCGTCGAGAATGGCAGTCCGGCATGGCAGATCGACGGCTAGTGCGATGGGCCAGTATTTCGTGGTCCAGTCGCGGCCGTTCTTGTTGTAAAGACGCACACCGGCATTATCGATGATGATCTGGGTTCGATAGCCGTCGAGATTGGCCTCGTGGACCCAGCCCTCACCTTCAGGCGGCCGCTCGACCCGCGTCGGGATCTGCGGCGGAAGAAACTCCAGCCGGCCGCCAACGACCTTGGCACGCTTACTCAATGACGCCACCTTTGACCGCGCAGCGGCGGCTATCGGCACAGGCAGCACGACATCTCCCCAACATGATGCCTGCCACCTGTGCCGAGCCCCCGCCAAGCCGCCGAGCCCCCGCCAAGCATTGCAAGCATCTACGCACGAGCCCGATCTGTCGTTGGCTTTGCATCCTAATACTTATCCCGGCGTACATATCTTGCTCGGCGCGGCGCTCTTGCACCGTTCCCGACCGGCTAATTGCTGTCCGGGATCGCCGCCAGCCGACGCAGCCCTTTGCTGGTGAGATAATCCGGGCTAGAGCGGTTCGTCATTTCAAGGAACCGCAGAACCGCTCTATCTCTTTGTTTCTTGACTTGGCAAGCATACGACTCGCGGTCTCAACAAGTGTCTTATGCTGCGTAGTTGCAATGTATGCTCCGCTGTGATGCGCGGCGACATCGATGAACAGTTGGTCGATAAATCGGGAATTGGCTATAATTGATGGTGCGGTGGACGCGACACGAAATATTCTGGTCCATGAGGCGGCTGATCTTCCCCGCCCCTGTTTTGAGCCCGCCCCACTTCAACCATCCCCGATCCTGTACTCAGCTTCCGAGCGCTTTGAGCCAATGTTCAAAGGAAGAGGCCTCCTCGTGTCCGGCATGCGAAACAGAGTGGGCGGGGCGCGGTAACACCACGGAGCTTCGGACTTCGCGGGGGCTGTAGCCGAATTCCTTGCTAAAAGCTCGGCTGAAATTAGCCGCTGAACTAAACCCGACGGCTTCGGCAATATTAACAATGCGCCGGCTGTCCGCCGGATTGCTAAGCGCAACATGGGCTGCCAGAAGTCGGCGACTTTGTATGTAGTGGAGAACACCACCGCTCGGTTCGAACAACTGATAAAGACGAGAGCGCGAGACGCCGAGCGCCCGGCACATTGAATCCGGCGTCAGATGAGCCGCATCCAGATTGTTGTGGACGTATCGACGGGCTCGCTCCATCAGCGCGACACTCACCAATTGTTCGGTGGCCGCGGCATGTTCCGCCGGGGGCGAGAGGCAGGCAATGATCATGCTGCGTGTTGCGTGCACGATGCGGGGCAGATCGTCAACCGTGAGACTGCGCAGTCTTGCTTCGATGTTCTTGAGGTAGTCGAGCAAAAGGTTGGCAAAGTTGCCGGACAGAATTGAATTATTCTTTGCGTCCAGGGTTGCCGCCGCATCGGCGAACAAATCACGCGGCAAATAGAGAAAGAGACTTTGGGATTCCGTTGCCCTCCCCCGAAACGGGTAGCCAAGCGATCTAATCTCCAATTTGCCCGGCTGGTTTTCCGCTACGCGGCGATCGACCTCCGTCCACGACCGGCCAGTATGCGGCAAAGCGATATACCAGTGATCGATCGAGCTGGACCGAAGCTTCGCAGCAGAACGCATATAACTATGTGCCGGTGCGCGCTGTTGAACGATCAGCATGCCGCCGAGGTTCCAAGCCGTGTGGTCGGCGGGAAAGCCATCGTCGAGCGATTTGTCATCCGGCAACTTGATCTCGACAAGCGGAGCCATATGCGCCTGCCAAGCGACGAATTGATCTTCTGGCGCCAGTTCGAGCGTCGAAAAGGGCAAAGGTTCGAGCGCCGGCGCAAGTGACGGGGCAGCCTCATTGTAAGGCTGAGCTTCGCGCGGCCAACGACGTCGATCGCGCTCAAGCGCCTGCCTCGCAAGCGCCTTGTCCTGCCTCTTAGCGTCCATCGCGTAGTGCCGTATCCGATTCCGGTATGCCCATCGCCACCGCAATCATGTGGTGTATCACAGCCATCTGGCAAGACCAGCTGAACGCGAGTCCACAGAGGGCTATCACACTGGGTTACAGCAAGAAATGCATTCCGAGATAAGTTTCTGGATGCGACGATAACGACACTCTTCAACGTGGTGCGTATAGAGTCTGGCACGGTGAAAGCGTAGTTGAGGAGGCAACGAAATGAACGCAAACCTCAAAACAGAAGCTCGTCGCAAGATAATTCTTGATGGATATTTTAATAACGAACCTTTGAAAGATATTGCAGCCAAGGTCGGATGCTCACTGGCGAGTTTGAAAGTCACCGCCAGTAGACTCGGTTGCACACGAACTCCGAAAGAGGCGGCGGAATTTCGGCGAGGATTTCATGTCCCAGAACAAAAATTGCGGGATTACCGCCAACTTATGATTGCTGGACAGTATAGAGCTCGCGAGTGCGCCCTGATTTTGGGACTATTGAAAGACCAATTATCGGTCAGCGAGTAAACTTATTCCAATCACGCCTCAGCGGTTCATCGACAAAAAAGTCCGCCGCAAACACTGGCAACAGGCCCTGAAAGGTTCGCACAGATGCTGCGTCGGCGTTTCAATCGCACCTGCCTCAGCCCTCATGATCTGGCTATTTGCGAACGCGTGTTCGATCAGGTTTGCGCAGATGAACACATGGACTCTTCAAGCCGGGATGCCGAGGCCTTAGCGGTGGCGATTGTCGCAATCTTCCGAAACATTACTACCAAGGAGCGCGAACTGCTGGATGAATTGAGGTCTCTTCGTCTCTCAAAGGGCGCAGAGAAGGCGCACTAGCTGGGCGGCTTTCCCTGACGAATTGTTCTAGTCCCGCGTTGGCATTCGCATCTGCATTGCCCCATTGAGTCCCGCCAGAGTGTAGCCACAGCGCTTGCGAAGGAGATGGAAATGGGTTTAGCCCAAGACTTGTCTGATGTTGCGCTCACATTCGATTGTCCGGATTGCTCGCATCCGGCGGTAAGGAAGGGCTCTGCGCTAAGAACGATCGCGCACTTCAGATGCGACGGGTGCAACGCCAAGGTACGGATCACCTATCCGCAGAAGCTAGCGATCTTCGAAAAGTACAGGCTATTAGCCGCCCAAGGGGCATTGCGATAAGACGATCCGGAAACGCGTCGCCAATGGCGGTGACGCGGACCAGATGCAAAAGGTCGATGCCCCTGGTGGTGGGTCTCGCTAAAGAAATGGCCCACCGGCAACTGGCCGGGTTAGAAAGCCCGGCAGATAAAGCGTGGTCGTGGTTGTGGTCGTGGAGGTCTCGCCCGAAGTTCCGCTCGTCGTCTCGGCAAAGGAAAGGCCGGCGGAAAGCGCCAACACGGCCGAGGTCAAAACGATTCGTTTCGTATTCCTTTCTCCTGTCTTAAGCGCACGACGCGCTCACAAACCAGCATGCGGACAGAAGGGATGTTCTACTGATGGGGCTCACCCTCGGAATCGTTCCGCGTGCCAGTGGATCTTGCCGTCAGGCCGGCGTGATCGTGAGATCCTCGCTTAATCGAACATGATCCGAGAGGTTCCTCTTTCTGCGATCGACATTCTCCGAGCTTCTTGGATCCGCTCGGCCTGTTGTTTGGTATAGGGACCCATCGGCCGGGTCTTTTCATGGCCGCGGCGAACCCGACAATACCAGTGGCCGCTGTCAGAGAAGATCTCAACCGAGGTCGGTGCATCGTTGGCCGCCTCCTTAGCGACTTCGCTGATGAATTTCACGACCTTTGAATGGTGCCGGGCGGGTCCAACCGTGCGCAAACCACTGGTGACGATAAGTTCCTGCTGCACTGGGGACATGGTCGAACTCCTGTCGGTCATTTGCTTGCGCTCCCTCCCACCGGCGCTGCGCAGCATTCAGGGCAGAGCTGGGTGGATAATCTCGAAGCCTATTGCTCTGAGTAGCTATCTAGCAAACGAAATTGATTGACATTTAAACGCAATTTTTATGCTATATGTTTTATGGACATTGAACTCGCCCGGACTTTCATCGAGATCGTTTCGACAGGGAGTTTCATTCGGGCATCGGAGCGCTTGAATGTCGCCCAGACGACCGTAAGCGCACGGATTCGCAACCTCGAACAGCAATTGGGCCGCGCGCTTTTTGTTCGCCACAAAGGCGGAGCTTCTCTCACCCCGGCCGGTGAGCAATTTCTGCGCCACGCCCCGATGTTCGTCCAACTATGGCAACGCACCCTTCACCAGGTTGCCGTGCCCCCGGGACGTCGAGCTGTTCTGACGGTCGGCAGCGAAGTCAGCCTAGCGCAACCTCTTCTGCTCGATTGGGTCCGATGGATGCGCGGGTCGCTTCAGGACATTGCACTTCGAGTACACGTCGATGTGCCGAAGGATTTGATCAATCAGGTCGCGTCAGGAATGGTCGACTTGGCTATCATGTACGCGCCCCCCCACAGACCGGGTTTGAAGATCGATCTGCTTCTGGAGGAAAAACTCGTCCTCGTGACGACCAATTCCGAAGCGCGCCTCCTGGACGAATCCGATTATGTTTATATGGATTGGGGGCCGGATTTTGAACTTCACCACGGGATGAATTTCCCGAGTGCTGCGCCGGATCTTTCTTTCGATCTCGGTCCGCTCGCACTGAGCTATGTTCTTGCGACTGGCGGCTCCGGATATTTCAGGATGAGTTCTGTGCGGCCTCACATGGAGGCCGGCCGGCTGCACCTTGTGCATGAAATGCCGCAGTTCTCCTATCCGGTTTACGCGGTGCAATCCGCAAGTGCGGACGAGAGCGTGGTAGGTCCTGCCCTGGCAGGATTGCATTCCGTCGCGAGCGCCGACATCAAATTGTAGGAGTTGTTGGGCGTCTAAAGGTCCGCTTGGATTGACGGGAACAGAAGGTCGACCGTTGTTCCAATCCCTCGCTCACTCTTTATCCGGATCCGACCACCAACCATTTGCGCCAATGCCTGCACTTGCAACATCCCTATCCCGGTGCCCTTCTCACCCTTCGTCGTGAAGAAAGGATCAAACACCTTTCGCAAGACTTCCGGAGCCATGCCGCAACCATCGTCCTTGACGCGAACGCATGCGTAGGTTTCGGGCCCGGGCAGGTCAGGCGTCGGGGCCGTCTGCACCAATCGCTCAGTGGTGACGCGGATCTCCCCGCCACTTGGCATCGCATCTCGTGCGTTCATTACGAGATTAAGCACTGCAGAGTCGAACAGCGCCGGGTCGATCAAGCAGTTCGGGATATCGGAACCAAGCTCCAGCTTGACGCGGACATCGGGGCCTGCGCCATATCTCAGGAAAGGCTCAAAAGACCTGAGGAATTCATTCAAATTGCCAGCGTGGATTTCGAGTTCCTGATGTTTTGCGAAGGCCAGTACCAGTGACGTCAGTTCGATACCTCGATCGATTCCCTGCCGCGCTGCAGCAATGTAGGTCCTCACGCTTTCGGGCTCCTCGGCTCTTATTTCGGCAAGCCTCAGGCCGGATCCGATGACTGCCAGGAGGTTTCTGAAATCATGGGCAATACCGCCAGTCATCTCGCCTAAGGCGGCAAGCCGATGTGTGGCACGCTCACGTTGTTGGGCTGCGGCCCGAGCACCGAGAGGCATATCTACCTGACGCTCGTCGCGCTTCGCTCGTGTTTCATGATCGTATGGAAACGCGCTGCCGGTCATGATGGTCGCCCCTATCGATCATTGACGACAAACAGGAAACTCGGGCTCCCATTCGCATCGTCGTTTGGGTTCTCCTGTTGCTGGTGTCACGCATCCTGCACGCATGCCTAGGCGCGCCGCACGATCCCTTTCGTCATGATGTCTTCGACCATCGGAAAGGCCTTGACGGCCTCTTCCGGTAGGTCTCCCTTCGCTCCGGTTAGCTCCGTCCAGTCATGCGCCTCGGGCTCGCCGACGACGATACGACCGACCATTCCAGCATGCTCATGCGGAATGCAGTAATAATCATAGACCCCCTGCTCGGTGAAAGTAACCGAAAAGCTTTCGTCGGGCAGTAGATAGTCAGAATCCCAAGATTTTGCCGCTTTGGGCATGCGGAGCGGCCGCTCGAAGTTTGTGGGATTGTATGCCGTCGTCGTGTGCGAATTGCCGGGATTGAGATTGGTCCAGCGGATCGTCTGTCCTGGTTTGATCAGAATGCCTATCGGGTCGAACCAGACGTGTGAACCGTCGTCGCGCCCTTGCATCTTGACTTCGATCATCTCGCCACCCAACACGGCCAGAGAAGAGAGGGAAAGGGCGGCGGCGAGCCCGCCGCCAGCGCCCAGTATCTCACGACGCGTCAGTATCATTTGGCGACCTGTGCCTCGTCAGCCGCCGAAACATGCCACAGCACGACATGGACATGCGGCTCTTCTACCCCCGGATGGCCGGCATTGTAGTAGACGTCCACATGGTCGACATTGCCGCCGGGTGAAGCGAGGTCGTCAAAACGCTTGTCCGGATTGAGGTCTTTGGTCGGCAGCATGTAGATCGTGCTGACAAGCTCGCCATCGTGGTCATAGGCAAGGAATGGTCCGGCAGGCAATGTCGTCGGATCGACGAAAAGTTGGCCCATGCCCGGCAGGAAGTCGGGCAGTTTCACAAGCTTGCTGACCTGTTCGTAAGGAGCGGCTGGCGGAGCTTTGGTGACCTCATTCGCCGCCATGGCGCAAAGCGAACTGCCCACTGTCAAGGCAACTGCGAGGACGAGTTTTTTCATCACGGCATCTCCTGGTTGAAATAAAAATTGCGACGGCTGAAGATCTGGAAGTCCGTCTAAAAATTCGATTTTCACTTTCTGACACGGCATGTTCGCGCCCAGCTAGCAAGCAGGAGACTGTTCTGTTCGTCAAACGAAAATAACTGGCATTTAAAAGCATTATTTCTGTTAGTCAGGCCCGTACCTGTTTTGCTTGATTTTCAAAATATCTTCCACTACCTCTGAATTGCTATGAATATTTTCAGCCTCAATTTCCGGCGGGAGCCTAAACGCCTCAAAACGGGCCATTAGCCCGGACGCGAGAGAGTTCGCGTCCGGGACAGCCAGCCTCATCTCCACTCCTCAGTCCACTGAGAACTCTGTCCTGCTTGACCAGTGCGGCTGAACGCTCATTTGCGATCGCGTCTGGATCGACACGGAGGTTGACCCTGATGATCTCCCCCATCCTGTCAGAAGAAGACATTTCGCTTGATCTTGTGACGAAGGGAAAGCAATCAGCCTTGTCAAGAATTGCGATCAGGATTGCTCGGAGAAATGGGCTTGACGAGCAGATGGTTATCCGTGGTCTTTTCGACCGAGAGTGTCTCGGCTCGACGGGCATCGGTCGTGGCGTCGCGATCCCCCACGCTCTGCTCGGTATGATCTCTTCGCCTGCCGCGTCTTTGACACGTTTGGCTCAGCCTATCGATTTCGACGGCCCGGACGACGATCCCGTCGACCTCATTTACACTATACTTTGGCCGGCCTCTGCCACGTCCGCCTTCCTCCCTGCCCTTTCCCAAATATGCCGGCTGCTTCGGGCATCTCAGGTTCGGGCGCGACTCCGACAGGCACGGACATCCGATGAGGCGTTGGCGATTCTCGAAGCTAAGCCGGTTCCGGCAATTTTCACCAATTTGCATACTTGCTGCTTCGAGCCTGGCGTTCTGGTGTCCAGGCACCTGAGCAATGCCTAGTCAGATGGCCCTGCTCGACCAGCGCCTTCAGATGGTCCTTGATCGTGTTGCGGCTCGCGCCGCTGACCCTCGCGGTCTCGGCCACCGTAGCCCGGCCATGCTCACTCGCCAGTTCGAGGATCGGGACCGATGACTCCGGCAGCGCAGCGAGCATGACTTGCTCGCGCTCCATCTTCTTCTCGAGGTGCTGTTTTTGGCTCTGCAAGGCCGCAGGAAGAACTCCAGCCATGGGTTCCAGTCCGGCGCATCCATCCGGATCGTCCCCTGCGTCCGCCGAAGCGACAGGTAATAACTTCCTTGTTCTGCTCGATCACGCTCTCCAGCGAGCTTGTAAGGCACGTAGGCATAGCCCGCGCGCAGCAGCAGCAGCGTCGTCAGGTGATGCCGCCATGGCCGTTTGTCCACCTGTTTCCATCCAATTGTCGTTCTGCGCAACACTCCTAACAGAGGATGGCCGGAAGGGGCCTTACCGTAATCCAAGCGCACCTCCGCGCACATCGCTGGCAAGCATCGCACATCGCGGAATCGCCAGATATACAGTAAGCGTTTGTTATCCTTGCGCTTTGTGAGTTGTGGCCTTTCTGTTCCAAACTCCGTTTCTAACCTCCACAAACGATGAAGCTCGGCCATCGTGCCGCGATGCTCAGTCTCCTTTGACACGCGCGGTGAACGGCGAGCGACCGCACCCCTAAAGTTTGGAAAGACTGCTCCAGAACAAAGACTGCTCCAGATTGGTATCGAGTTCGTGGCGTCGCACGTGGTTCCGCGCAGTTGCGGGTTGCGCCGACGCATCTTGCACGGCAAGCTGCCTCGAAGCACTCCAGCGATCGCACGTGGCCGCTCCAATGAGGCTGTTCTGGATCTTCAGGTTCTGGCGTTCCTTCTCAGCCGCTGGCCTGCTGATCGGAACACTCTTCTTTGCGGCCTCGCTCACCCCTACGCTGCTTCCACGCACGTTTGTGACGCAAGGCATTCTATCGGGATGTTCTTTCGCGGCCGGATATGGGCTTGGCGTGTTCGGGCGCTGGCTGGCCGACTATCTGGAGTTGCCCAAGCCCACCGGCCGCATCGTGCGGGCCATCAAACTCGTCGCTGCGGCCATCTGCATCCTGGTTGCCGTCGCGTTTCTCTGGCAGGCGTCGGAATGGCAAAATTCGATCCGGCAGCTCATGAGGCTCGAGCCGGTAGACACTGCACACCCCCTGAAGGTCGGTCTGATCGCGTTGCTGACCTTCGTGCTCTTGATCCTCTTGGCGCGATTGTTTCAGGTCACGTTCCTGTTCATCTCGCGAATGCTTGGCCGGATCGTGCCGAAACGCGTGTCATACGTGATCGGCATTGCCGCTGCGGCTGCGTTATTCTGGACGGTGGTCAACGGCGTTTTCTTCAGGTTTGCGCTCCATGCCGCGGATTCGTCCTTCCAGGCATTCGATGAACTGATCGAGCCCGAGACCCAACAGCCGGCCGACCCCAGCAAGACCGGAAGCGATACCTCGCTGATCGAGTGGGACGAACTAGGAAGGGCGGGGCGGGAGTTCATCGCGACCGGACCGACGAGCAAGGGTTTAGGCTCGTTCCTGGGGATGGATGCGCGTGAGCCGATCCGCGTCTATGTCGGATTGCGGTCTGCGGAGACAGCCGAGG
This sequence comes from Mesorhizobium sp. L48C026A00, assembly GCF_000502375.1. Lineage (NCBI taxonomy): Bacteria > Pseudomonadati > Pseudomonadota > Alphaproteobacteria > Hyphomicrobiales > Phyllobacteriaceae > Mesorhizobium > Mesorhizobium sp. L48C026A00. Next base: position 19,645 of record NZ_AYWU01000021.1, read on the forward strand.
AGCGCGCAAAACTCGCCCTCGAGGAGCTCAAGCGCGTCGGCGGATTCGATCGCTCGGTGCTGATCGTGGTGATGCCGACAGGCACCGGTTGGATAGACCCTGCTGCAATGGACACCGTCGAATATCTCCACGGCGGCGACGTCGCGAGCGTCGCCATGCAGTATTCGTATCTCACAAGCTGGCTGTCCCTCCTGGTCGAGCCCGGCTATGGCGCCGAGGCCGCTCGTACCCTTTTTGCGGAAATCTACAGCCATTGGGCCAAGCTCCCGAAGGAAAGCCGCCCCAGGCTCTACCTGCATGGGCTGAGCCTTGGCGCCTTGAGCTCCGAGCTATCCGCCGAGTTGTTCGAAGTGATCGGCGACCCGTATCAGGGGGCACTTTGGAGCGGCCCGCCGTTTCCGAGCAGGATCTGGCGTTCCGTCACCGACGATCGTGAGCGAGGATCGCCGGCCTGGCTGCCACGCTTCAGGGACGGGTCGTATGTGCGGTTCACGAGCCAGGAGAACGGCCTGGCGATCCCGTACGCACATTGGGGACCGATGCGGATCGTCTATCTTCAATATGCGAGCGACCCGGTGACGTTCTTCGACTACCGGTCCCTGTACCGACAGCCGGAATGGATGGCGGGGCCGCGCGGTTCCGACGTGTCTCCCGAGCTCAAATGGTATCCGGTGGTGACGCTTCTCCAACTCACCGTCGACATGGCGATGGCCACAACGGCCCCGATGGGGTACGGGCATGTCTATGCGCCGGAGCATTACATCGATGCCTGGATCGAAGTGACTGACGTTCGGGGATGGACCGCGGAGCAGATCAACCGGCTGAAGCTGGAATTTTTGCGACGGCGGTGAAGGGAGCGGCTGGCGAAGGCCAAGCGCCTGGACGTATGCCGTTCACGACCATTCCGGGCGCGCCTGAGCTGCGCCTCCAACTGGCCGAAGACGTTGGCCGCGGCGGCAGCCGCCTGCTTCTCGTCGTTCCCGACCTGCACCGTCGGCTGGGCGAAATTGATGCCGTTCGCCGCGAAGGCCTGCGGATCATGGTGTAGGCGCGCAGCCTGACGACGGACTGGTGGCCGGGTCTGGCCATGAATGCGAAGCTCAATTCCATACCACCTCTTCTGCCACAGCGCAGGGTTTTGCCGATCGACTCGAACCCGGCTTTTGATCCATTTCTCTCAGTCGCCCACGACCTGCCAGGTATCGTCCGGATTGAAGCGGTCGATGTATTTGACGATCTGCTCGGTGGCTGGCCCGAGATCCGCCTCGTAGACGACGCCGTGCTGGTTGACGGCGAAGGTTTTTGCGCCTGTCTCGCCATATTTGGCCGGCCAGGCGATGAGGCCAAAGCCGGCGATCATGTTGCCGTTGATCACGTAGTCATAGGCGCCGCCGGCGATCTGGTTGCCCTGGCCGGTCAGGATCTTGTACTTGTAGCCGAAATAGCCTTCGCCCTTGGCCGCGTCCTCAAGCTCGGCCTGATCGATATTGGCACCGGCCGGGCTCTCACCGTTGATATCGTCGGTCGGCCAGTAGAGCCCGTCGGTCGCGTCTTCCGAGCTTATCAGTTTCTGCGCGAACTCCTCCACGCCATCCTCGTCGCGGTCCTGCGACGCATAGTCCTCCTGCGCATCGACATAGGCGCGCATCGTCTCGATCGCGGTGAGCTCGTTCTCGCCGACATACCGGTTCACGATCTCTTCGAGCCCGGCATAGGTGTCGAAAGCCCACTTGCCGTCCCCGCCCTTGACGATCGGAAAAGGCAGCGGCCACAGCTTGTCGCCGATCTGCAGCGTGCGGCGGTCGCCCTCGCCATCGAGGACAAGCCGCTTGGCCACACCCTCCTTGATCGCCGCCAGCGTCTCGTCGGCGTTCTCGTCGGCCTTGAGCTTCTCCGCATCGAGGCCGAGAAGGGCCGCAACCGCACCGTTGCCGGCGTCGTTCAGCGCCTTCTTGAACGCCTCGACAGCCGCCTCCGGCGTGTCGAAGACGGGCGGCTCGGCAGCGGCCGCAAAGGCGGTGATCTCCGGGGCCTCCGGCGCATCCTGTGCGGCGGCTGGCTGCGAGACAGCGAAGCCCACTGCAAGCGCCACGGCGCAGACAGAGCGGAGAAGGATCGTGTGCAAAAGTCCCGTGTGACGGGTGGTGCTGAGCATCTGTGTCATAATCCTGTCCTCCCGTTCCGTTAACGCCGGCGTCCGCCGCCGCCGCGCTTGATCTGCTTGTGGCCGCCGCCACGGCTGCCGCCGCCCATGGATTGGTGGCCGCGGTTGGAGCTGACCTTGGTCATCTTGCCGCGATCGACGTTGCCAAGCCCCGAAGGCTTCTTCGGCCGGTTGTCGACCCTTGCCGCAGGTTTTGGCTTGCCGGCCGGACGGTTGACCTTTGCCGGCTTCGCCGCCGGGCGATTGGCACTCGGGCGGTCGCCGACAGCGGGCTTCGCTGCGGGGCGATTGACAGTACGCCTGTCCGCAGGTTTCTGGATGTTGGCGGGCTTGGCGGGGCGGATGGCGTTGGCGGGCTTCGCCTTCAGCCCGTCGAGCGTGCTCTTGCGGATGTCTCTCGTTGCAGCCGTCTTGCCCGGCGCCCTGTTGGCGATCTTGTCGTTCTTCTTGATGTCGCGGGCGCGGTCGCGGATGGCGTTGTCGCCATTCTTTTCGATCCGGTTCCTGATGTTGGTCTGGTCGAACTTGTTGAACTGGTCGCGGTCGATGTTGATCTTGCTGCGATCGATGTTCTTCCAGTCGACGTCGTTGATGTTGATCTTGCCGTTGAAGTCGCGGTTGTTGAAGCAATTGTTGCAGTCGATGTTGATGTCGTTGCCGTTCCAGCGACCGCCCCATACGCCCCAGTCGTTCCAATCGACGGCGGCGGCCCAGATGGCGCCGGTCACCGCCCCGGCGAAAAAGGTCGCTCCGGGATACCAGTAATAGGGATAGGGGTCGGGATAATAGCGGATCGGCTCCCACACATAGTTGGGCTCATAAAACATCTGCGGCGGATATTGCGGGACGTAGATCACTTCGGGGCTCGCCGATTTGATGACGATGTTGTCGTTCTCCTTGACCACCTGGATCTTGTCGTCGGTCTTGATCACGCCCTTGGCGACCGCCTCGTCGCGCAGCTGCTGGATGGCAACCAGCACGTCCTTCTGCTGGTAGGCGATGGCGTCGCCGAGCGTCTGCGTCCATTCGAGGTCGTCGCTCATCATCTTGACGATGTCCGGATAGTTGAGCAGCGACACCACCGAGCCGTCCCAGCTCTCCTTCGGCTTCAGGCTCTTGTCCTTCTCGTAGCGGTCGAGGAAGCGCGCCGCCTCGACGATCTCAAGCGGATAGAGCGCTGCCGCAGTGATCACTGAGATCAGCTCGTCCGGATAGAGCGCAATCCGCGCAACCAGGACCTCCATCTCGTCGGCGCTCAACGGCTCCGGCGAGGCCGCCGCATCGCCGGATGCGTCAGCCGCCGCGACCTGTTCTTGTGCAAGGACAGGATGCGCCGAACCAAACCCGGCAAGCAGCAGCGCCAGCGCCGCCGCGCCGACCTTCAACATCTCATTGCCCGTCATGCTTCGATCCTCCCTGTCTGTCTCTGTCCCGGCAGGCTTTGCGCCGGGCGTTTTTGGCAGTGTTTGTCACGTTCTGCGTGCAATGCAGCGGAAACCTAAATGGCACGTCGACGTGTCGACGGGCTGCGCCATCCGCGCGGCCGGGCGGTAGCGCCGGCAATAGTTGGGCGCGCAAAGATGCGATCCGCCTTTCATCACCTTGCGCGGGATTCTGATCTGCGGCTGCCGTGGATCGAGGCTGTCGTCCCGTTTGGCACCGCGGGGGTTGTCAACCGTGCAGCACGGGCTGTCGATCTTGCCGTGTTCCTGGTACCAGTCCGTGGTCCACTGCCAGACATTGCCAGCCATGTCGTAGAGGCCGTAGCCATTGGCGGCAAAGGAGGCGACGGGTGACGTCCCCTCGTAGCCGTCCTCGCAGAGATTCCGCCACGGGAATTCGCCCTGCCAGGTGTTGGCCATGTGTCGTCCATCGGGCGTCATTTCATCGCCCCAGACAAATTCGGCCGCGTCGAGCCCGCCACGCGCCGCGAATTCCCACTCGGCCTCGGTGGGCAATTCCTTGCCCGCCCACGATGCGTAGGCTTCGGCATCCTCAAAGTTCACATGCACGACCGGATGGTCGGCCAGCCGCTTGATCGAACTCGCCGGCCCGCGCGGATGGCGCCAATTGGCGCCGCGCACGTAGACCCACCAATTGTAGTGATCGCGAAGATCGACACGCTGTTTGGCCTTGCTGAACACCACGGACGATGGTGCCAGCATGTCCGGCTTCGCTCCGGGATAATCGTCGGGATTTACGGGACGTTCGGCCGAGGTGACGTAACCAGTTGCGTCGACGAAGCGAGCAAACTCGCGGTTGGTGACGGTGCAGACGTCCATCCAGAAGCCGCCCACTGCCACCCTATGCGCCGGGGCCTCTTCGGGATAGTGCTTGTCCGATCCCATGAGGAATGTGCCGCCGGGAATCCAGACCATGTTCAGGAATGGCTCTTCGACCTGTGTAGATTGAGCCTGGCGTTCCACAACTTGACGCATCGTCTTGCTCCGAATCCTTACTTCTCGAAGGCGAACACCCGGTTCCAATCCTTCTTCATATCGACAACCGTCCAACCAGAATCGGCTGCAGCGTCGAGGCCCTTGTCGAGGTGGCCGATGTGCGACTGGCGGTCGTAGGCCCATTCGCGCTCCGCGTCGGTGTGGTGCACGTAAAGGCAAAAGTGCGGGCCAGGTCCCGAACATGTCCATTGCAGCATCTGCAAGTCGCCGTCCGAATTGCCAAACGCCGCGATTGGCCGGCGACCGATGTGCTGGTGGATGCCGACAGGCTTGCCCGCCTTGTCGTCAATGAAGTTGATTTCCGGCAATCGCATGAGCACCGGCGTTCCGTCGCGCATCTCGAACTTGGTCTTGCCACTGCTGCCGATGACCTGCTCGGGCGGTATACCATAGACCTTCTCCGTCCATGGACGCATGAAATCGATGCCGCCGCCTGAGACGATGAAAGTCTTGAAACCATTGGCGCGAAGATAGGCCAACAGCTCCAGCATCGGCTGGTAGACCATCTCGGTGTAGAGCCGGCCGGTCTTCGGGTGTTTGGCGGTGGCAATCCAGTCGCGAACGATCTGGTCGAATTCCACCGTTGTCATACCTGAGTGCGTGGTCATGACGATCTCCACGATCGCCGGCTCGCCGCCTGAGAGTGCAGCTTTCACGTCGCCCTTGAGCAACGAGGCAAAGGGCTCCTTGTCCTTCCATTCCGGATGCTGCGGCGCCATTGCCTTGACCCGATCGAGTGCGAACAGGAGCTGAAAGTACATGGGCTGCTCAGCCCACAGCGTGCCGTCGTTGTCGAAGACGGTGACGCGCTCTGCTTCGGGCACGAAGTCTGCCGCGCCTTCCGCAGTTACACGTTCGACGAAGGCGACGATGGCCTGCTTGGCCTGGACATCGTTCCAGGAAGGTAACTGATCGGCGCCCTGCGCAGTGGCAGAGCTTGCGATCCCCAATAACAGGAGGATGGACAACAGGTAGCGCTTCGCGGCGCAAGCAAGATTGGTCATGGCTTGATGTCTCCTCTGGTCAGCGCCCTCGAAAGCGCCATCATCAAACAGCGTTACCGGGAAAGGTGATCGCTCGGGTTCGTTTGGCCTGGCTCTTTCGCGGCAGCTGCCAGACCGGCTGACTGAGGTCCGTCGAACAGCAGCGTCCAAAGCCTGCCTTCCCCAAGTGCAACGTCGACTTCCCTGGACGCCAGGTAGGGGATCAATATCAGCAGCATGATCAGGCTTGTCGCGAGCGTCTGCGGCAGCTTGTCTCCTCCGAACTCAGCGAGGGAGGCAGCGATCGTTCGCCCGTGAATCAAACCGACGACGACTTCCTCAACGACCGAGAGGACGAGAAGCAGGATCAGGTATAACAGGGCCTTGTAGGCTATGACGTAGACCATCCTGCTTCGACGCCGGTCGCCCAATCGGATCATGTGCCCGAGCATTATGAACTTCGCCAGGATCAGTGCCTTGATGGCCGCCAGCCCTGATGGCAGATAGCTGATGCCCTCCTCGCCAAGGATCGCTGCCTTGTAGAGAATGAGCGCACCAAAGCAGACGAATAGATACAAGGACAGGAGCGCGTACTCGCGCAATTCGTTCTTTGCCCTCTGAGCAATGGTCTCGGTCGAAGGATTGTTGTTTGCGACTGCCATTGACCTGCTTCCGCGTTGGCCTGGAGGCCGCGCCTGCCGATAGTGCGAGCGCGGCCCATTAGAGCGAAGACTCAGTTTCTGCCACCCTCCTGCAGTTTCGCCAGGACCTGGTCGAGTGCGAAGCTGCCGGGCCTCTGCCGAGGCGGGAACTCGACATAGGTCTGCAGGTGTTTGGCGACATAAGCCTGCGCCGGCACGAGCGCGAAGGCGTGCTCGACACGCCATCTGGCGTATTCCCCGGCATCCGTCTGCGCCCGTTCGAACGGGTCACCCTTGATGTCGAAGAGCTTCGGGAACCGCAGCGGAATCAGCGGGTTCTCCCACACGGCCAGCCCCTCCTCGCGCTGCTCGAGGAAGACCATCTTCCAACGTTCGTAACGCAAGCCGGCGAGATTGCCGTCNGTTGCCGAAGCCCTGGATATGGCCAGCCCCTCCTCGCGCTGCTCGAGGAAGACCATCTTCCAACGTTCGTAACGCAAGCCGGCGAGATTGCCGTCATCGGTCCAGTAGAAGTATTCGTGGCGCTTGCCTTCGCCTTCGCCGGCTAACACGTCGCGTTGGTTGTAGCCGTCCAGATGCACCTTGAACGTCTTGCCAGCAGCTTCGTATCCGTTCAACAGCTTGGCCGTCACGTCTGGTTCGCCTGCGGCTGCGACCAGCGTCGGCACGAAATCTTCGTGTGACGTTATGTGATTGATTTCGGTTCCGGGCTTGATGACGCCCGGCCAGCGCATCATGCACGGCACGCGGTAGCCACCTTCCCAGTTTGTGTTCTTCTCGCCTTTGAAGGGCGTGGTGCCGCCGTCCGGCCACGAGAAAACCTCCGCGCCGTTGTCGGTCGTCCAAAGGACGATGGTGTTGTCGGCGATGCCGAGGTCATCGAGCTTGCCCAGAAGCTGGCCAACCATGCCGTCCATCTCCACCATGGCGTCCGCATAGATGCCCAAGCCGGTCTTGCCCTTCGAAGCCTCCTTGAGAAACGTGTAGATGTGGGTCCGGGTCGAATTGAACCAGCAGAAGAACGGCTTCCCGTCGGCGTTCGAGCGGTCGATGAAGTTGAGCGCGCTGCCGAGGAACTCTTCGTCTACAGTTTCCATGCGCTTCTTCGTCAGCGGACCGGTGTCCTCGATCTCCTGTTTACCCACCCGCCCGAACCGCGGATCCTCGGTAGGATCGTCGGTTGCACCGGCCTTGCATTTCATCACGCCGCGTGGACCGAACTTGGCCTTGAACTCGGGGTTCTTCGGGTAGTCGGGATGCTCAGGCTCGTCCTCGGCATTGAGGTGATAGAGATTGCCGAAAAACTCATCGAAGCCGTGAACGGTGGGCAGATGCTCGTTGCGGTCGCCGAGATGGTTCTTGCCGAATTGCCCGGTAACATAGCCCTGCGGCTTGAGCAGTTCCGCAAGTGTCGGGNCCTTCTCCGACAGCCCTTCCTTGGCACCCGGCAGGCCTACCTTCAGCAGGCCGGTGCGGAAGCAGGATTGGCCGGTAATGAATGCGGCGCGCCCGGCTGTGCAGGACTGCTGGGCGTAGTGGTCGGTGAAGATCGCGCCCTCTTTGGCGATCCGATCGATGTTCGGCGTGCGATAGCCCATCATGCCCCGGTTGTAGGCGCTGAGGTTCCAATAACCGACGTCATCGCCGAAAATGACGAGGATGTTGGGTTTTGCACCGGCTGCTTGAGCTTTCGCGCTCGTGGCTATTCCGGATGCGACAGCTGAAATGGCGAGCACAGATCCTCCGGTCAGCAAAATGTCGCGCCGGTTCGGTTGTCGGTCTGGATTCGCCTGCTTGTCACTCATCTGACGTCCTCCTTTGATTGTACCGCTTTTCCAAAATGAGCCGGGTTTTCGGTTCCTTGGCGAGAAAAACATGCTCCGCGTTCTGTCGACGAGACGAAACTCGTGGCAGGACGCTTCAACCATGCCTTCGACAAAGTCGTCCTTCGTGAGGTTTGCCTATTGCCGCTCGGGGCGGAAGGTAATTAACGGTAACCTACGGACGGAATCCGCTCGGTTGCATCGAAAGCGGGCTATCCAGGATACGGCTAGCTCGATGGGACAAATGGCAGTAGGGAGATCCAATTCCCGGCGCCGATATACCGCGCAATGGCCTTGGGTCGGATCGGGAAGACATTGCGGGTTCTTTGAGGACCGCTGCTACAAGCGTGTCAATCCTCGGCCATCGGCGGATACAGCTTCACCAAGCAACAGTCCGACTGCGTAACTTACATACCGATACTGGCACCATCAAAAAGACTATGCGCATTCTAGCGCATAAGGGATGGCGCTATGGCAGCAAACGGCAAAACTCCTGGCAGGGAGCAGTGATATTCGGCGGCAAGCGACGCCTGCCAAATGCCGAATTTGCGATCCGCAAATGAGGCATTCCGCGACAGTAGGGTGTGGACGGTCGACACCGACGTCTCCTTCAGTGAAGCGACGGCGCAGCCTGGGTGGATGCCACGGCCGGTCGTCGCGGAAACTATTCGGTCAGGCCCGAGGTCTATTCTGGCCGGTGGGGCTCGTCGGCGCCGGCGAAGCCGACATTGACTGGATGTCGCCGTGGCGATCGGCTATCGTTTCAGCGATCGCGTCTCATCGGTCATCGGGTACCGGGCGTTGGGCGTCGACTACAGCAACGACGACGGTTTCCTCGATGTCGCAGCAAGGTCCGATTCTGGGACTCGTTGTCCGGTTTTAGTGGCACAAGGAGTCTGATGGATTTTGACTTCGCCCTTAGCTTGCAGCCACTCTGCCCGGAGACGTAGCATGCAGCCAGAACAGTTGCCCATAAAAGGGCGAGGAGCCAATATGTGCAGCTGCGGCATTCAAAACTCGAGGCACTCATGAATTACAAGCTACGGCTCGGGTTCTTGCCAGTTATCGTCGTGCTCTTGCTAGCGCTCTTGCAGGGAACTTCGCTAGCTCAACAGCCCTCCCCAGACCTTCCGCCCGAAAAGGCAAAGCAGTTCCTCGAGCTTTTGTCCGATCCGCAACTAAAGGCGTGGCTCGAGGGAAAGATTCCAGCGGCCACGGACGAGCCCGGCCTGTCCATTTCCGAGGACATCTTGAGCTTGGAGGCGGGTATTCGTGCCCGTATCGGTGCGCTCGGCGCCGCGATCCCGCGCCTGCCGGAAGAACTGTCGCGCGCCGCCAAAATTGTCTCGCGTGACGTGAACTCCGGCAGGCCAGGGCTGGTCATGGGCATCCTGGCGGTCTTGATCGCGGTCGGTTTCGGAGCCGAGTGGGCGGTGCGACGAGCGCTCGCCAGGACGAGGAGCGCGGTTGCTCAGGAAGACGCCGGACAAGCGATCCTCTTCGAGACTGTCGCCCTGCTGACTTTTGCGCTCGCCAGCGCCGGTTCGTTCTTGGCACTCGGATGGCCACCCCTGCTCCGCAGGATCATTCTGACCCTGCTTCTTGCGTTCATAGCGTTCCGTATCGTTCGCGCGGCAGCCCGATTGCTGTTTGCGTTCGGCGGTGCGACGAGCGCTCCCTCGGACAGGCCGACTCCGCTTTTCGAAAGCGAAGCTTCGACCCGTTTCTGGCGGTGGCGAGTCAGCCTTGTGGCCGGGTTCCTGTTGTTCGGCTGGGCGATTGCCAGCCTCATGCCTGGCCTGGGCTTCTCTCCCGAGGCTGCAGAGCTCGCCGCCTTCCTGTTCGGGCTTGGCATTCTGGCAACCGCAATCGACGTTGTCTGGCACCGGCCCGACGTGCGAGGTTCTCTGGTCAAGCAATCGTTTCTTACCTTGTTCCTGATCGTGCTCTGGGGGGCTTGGGTCGCCGGCCTGCTCGGCGTCCTGTGGCTTGGGATTTTCGCCCTGGTGCTGCCGACAGCCTTGCGCGGGGTCGGCGCCGCGGCACAGGCCTTCGCCGGCAGGTCGAAGCGCAGCGGCGCGATGGGCGTCGTATTCAACGTGCTCATTGTCAGGGGCGCCAGGGCGGCGGTCATTGCCGCGGCGGTCGCATGGCTCGCCTATATCTGGCGGCTCAGGGCCGCAACTTTCGCCGGCAGCGAGACCGGCGGCTTCCTGATAGCCGGGCTGCTCAACGGCATCATCATTTTGCTCATCGCCGACATGCTTTGGCAACTGTCGAAGGCATTGATCGAATATCGGATGAACCTCGAGCCGACGGATGGGAGCAGCGCCGATGAACTGGCTCGCAGCGGCCGGCTTCGCACGCTGTTGCCGATTTTTCGCAACGCCCTTGCCGTGTTCATAGTCGCCGTCACCATTCTGACCGTCCTCGCTGGGCTCGGCGTGCAGATTGCGCCGCTGATTGCGGGTGCCGGAATTTTCGGCGTCGCCATCGGCTTCGGCTCGCAGACCCTGGTCAAAGATGTGCTGAGCGGCGTCTTCTACATGATGGACGACGCCTTCCGGGTCGGTGAATACATCCAGAGCGGCAGCTACAAAGGCACGGTCGAATCCTTCAGCCTGCGTTCGGTGCGTCTGCGGCATCATCGCGGCCCCGTCTACACCGTCCCATTCGGTGAGCTCGGGGCGGTCCAGAACATGAGCAGGGATTGGGTGCTCGACAAGATGATGATCAACGTTACCTACGATTCCGACGTGGATCTGGCGCGCAAGCTCATCAAGAAGATCGGCCAGGAACTGGCAGCCGATCCTGAATTTGCGACCGACACGATCGAACCGCTCAAAATGCAGGGCATCGACAGTTTCGGGGACTATGCGATCGTTCTGAGGATGAAGTTGATGACGAAGCCCGGGACCCAATTCGGCATCAAGCGGCGCGCACTCATGATGATCAAGGCGGCATTCGCGGAAAACGGTATCAAGATCGCGGTTCCCACCGTTCACGTCGAGGGTGGCGGGGAGACTGCGGCGGCTGCTCATCAGGCAACCCAAACCCTGAAAAAGAGCAAGGCCCCCTTGGAGGCGGTGAGGGACACGCCATAGAGCTGCGCGGTCTGTCCACGTCATCCGAACTCGGCCTGGACCTTTCTGAGAAAGGCATGAAGCGGGGCGAGCATCCACCCACGGGTCAGAGCCTTCCTGCGGATCGGATCGCTGCTCGGATTTCATTGTACCCATGCGGTCGCTCCACGCCCGCTACATGAACATTGAATCAAAGCGGTCAATGCTCCAGAACGCTGCGATCGTCCCGATGACATAGGCTGAGGCGACAACCGCCTGCCGCGGCAATTCATAAACGCGCTGGACTAGATGGATGGCGACCAGCACGACGGCAATATATATCAGCTGGCCAAGTTCGACGCCGACGTTGAATGAGAAGAGCGCCAGCGGGACCATGGGATCCGCGCCCCATGGCCAACCGTATCCACTTGTCACGGGACGAGTTCGATCTCGCCCGGCTTCCAGGTCTTGTCGAACCATGGCTGCAGCGGACCATAGAGGCGAAGAAGAACGTTCCAGCCCTTGCCGGGAACTGTCTGGATCCAGTTGGCCTCATGGCCTTCCGGCGCCGTCGGGCCGAACCAGACATCGACCGAGGAGTCCGCGTTGATCACAATGTCTTTCTTGTCGCTGCCGATGCTAGGGAATTGCTGGTCCGTCTGCAGCATCGAACGCGTCTGATTGTCATACAAGACGAACGACCAGAAATTCTTTGCCGGAATGTTTGGCGGCAGATGCACCTTATAGGTCTTGCCGCCATCGAACGGCTTGCCGTCCTTGTCGGTCGTGGCGCCTGCATACTGCGAACCGATGCCGACGCGCTTTATCGCCATGGCCGGCGTGATGCCCGTCGCATAGTAGTGGAACAGGACACGGGCATCCAGATAGCGCACGCCGGGCTGCAGAAGAAACTCGTAGCTGCCGCCGACAAAACCGGTGAACCAGGCACTGTCCGGGTAGTAGTAGGCATCCTTCATGCGGGTCTTGAAGGTGATGGTGCGCGCCGTCGCGTTGCCGACGGCTACGGCTTCGGTGAGGATCTTTTTCATCCGCTCGTCCGGCGCGAAGGGTTTGCCTTTTACGATGCCGATGGCGGCGAGTTGTCCCAACACTTCCGGGTGATAGGACTCCTCCGGCTCGTATTGGACGATGTCGTTCACTTCCTCGTAGAAATGAAAATCATTGGCATGGATGGTGTTGAACTCCTTGCCGGAGGAATTGATGATCTTCATCGGCGGCGGGTTGTCAGCTTCCGAAAGAGGATAAACCTTGGCGAATTTCCTGGTGTTTTCGACAGCAGTGGCGGTACTGCCGTTCTCGAGGAAGCCGCGCCAGAAGAACAGGTTTCCGTAGGTTGACGTCTTAAACACGAAATAGCCTTCGGGTATCTCGCCTTGGTAACCCGGCGGCAAAAGCAGGTATTTTCCGCCCTTGCCCTTGTCCGGTCCGGCATTGCCGACATCGCCGACATATTGGAACCAATGGTTGTCGATCATGCCCAGGATATTGGGCGGTGTCTCGATGACCAGCGGGCCAGCCTTGGTGTCCAGCCACATGAGATTGTAGATGCTTTCGGTGTTGGCCGTCAGGAACAGCGAATGCGAGTCGGCCAGGTTTTCGAACACCAGGATGGTCTGGTTGTTGTCGGCTCCCTGGCTGGCAAATCCAACCCGCATAGCTTCGACGGATGCACCAGGCATGGCGTTGAGAAAAGCATCGACGCCGCGCATGAAATCGAGATTGTCGTAGATCTTCTCCGAAGTGGCGTCATCCGGGAAGCCATCGAAAAAATTCAGTTTGCCAATCCTGGTGTCCACACTTTCCGGCGTGACGATGGAATCCGGTATCGGCGTCGTCATTTTCATCTTCGGCGCTTCGGCGGAAGCGGTGCTCATGCCGATCAGTACCGCCGCGGCGGTGGCGCAAAGCAGTCTCGTCGTGCGTGCAGCGGTCGCAGTAGAGCCGGCCAATTTCAGGTAGTGTTTCATGGCTTTTCATCCTTCACAGCGGTTCAGGCCGCGGGGCGGCCGGTCTTCTCATTTTTTCGGAACAGAAGCGTCCGGTCCATCAACCGACGGATCGGGAACCGACGCGCTGCGCTGAAAATGCTTTTCTTGCCTTTTGGCCGATACTCGCTGGCATTGCGCCACGTTATTCAAAGCAACTTAGGCTCGGCATTCGTGCCGTGCCAGCCGCAGTATGTAAATTACGTGGACCAACCCGTAATTGACGAAAAACGAGGCGCGGGCGGTCGAAAACCTCAACACGCGAGGGTACGGTGATCCGGGCGGATGCCTCTGCAGTAAGGAAGTTCAATCCCCTGCGCGGAAAGACTGTCGTGCCCAAGTCCACCGGATCGCGGACGGCATACCGGTGGGCCTCGTTCCCAAGGCCAGCGCTGGAGCACGCGTTTGCCTTGGATGGTCGGGCGATTTCCTAACTATGCGACTGCCTGGGCCCTGCTGGCTCAAATCACCATCGACGAAGTCCGATTCACGCTTTCCGGCTGCCTCCGCCTCGTCGTCGGCGGTCGGTCGTGCCCTGGCCATCGCCCGGCACGCGGTGGAGTTGGATCCCCGCAAATGTGTGCGCTCTGCACGCCGAAATGTCCGCTCTTTTATCAGCAAGGAATTCAGGGCGAGAGCCGTCGCGACAGCTGCGCGGCCAGAGCCTGCGGAGGGCTGGCAAGATGTTTCGGTGCAACGCGGGATAACGTCAGCCTTCGCTGAGATGATGCTGCCCGCCATCTCCGTCTGAGATGACGACCCGGCGGCGAGTTCTCGCGCAGGCCAACCGAGGGCTACTTCTTGCAATCTTTTGTGGCGGAGCCAACGCATTCCTTGCCAGCACTCGATTTCCGGCTGGTCTGGGACCCTGTCAAGGCGCCGATGTGATTGCCCAAATTTTCTCTGCTGTTTTGATCGACCGCTGCAACAGGTGCCGCAATCACCAACCCTGCCGCGCTGCCCGCCGCTGCCGCCACACCCGTCGTTGCATGGATGATGGTGTCGCCCAGGCCTATCCTGTTGTCGGTCAACGTCTGGCCGCCGGCCATACGCGCCCCGATCAGTTGCACGATCTGCGGTGACGAGGCGAACTTTCCGTGATGCAAACGATCTCCGGATTTGATTTTCGTCAGATCGATGACGGTTATGTTGTTGTTCGCGAGTTCTTCCTTGTATGGAGCTTGTTCTGGATCAATCGATCCGAGCCGAGGGATATCGCCCCAGACCCGTCGCGAAACTTTGAGCGCGCGATCGTCCTGCGAGACAAAGAGGGTGAACTGCGGGTGCTGTTTGCCCATGTCCGCAATCTGAGTGCGAAACACATCGACGTCGACGTCTGGCGCGGCCAGCATGACGTTCTTGAACTTTTTCGGAAGGCCGCCATTGCGGATGGCCATCTGGCGCAAGCCTTCCAGCGCAAGCCAGTTGCCCATCGAATGGGCGAGGATCGAAACTTCCTTTATCTGGGGATCGCGTGCAAGGTATTGGAACAGCAGTTCAAGCGCATTTCGCGTGTAGTTGGTGCTTTCACGATCGTAGCCATACGCCAGCGCACTGCCTCGGGAGGGCCAGGTGACCAGGATCGGGACGCTCTGCGTGTCCGTGTCCTTTGCGATCTGCGCAAAGCGATAGACCGCGTCTTCAAAGCGATTGTTGAATCCGTGAATAAAGACGAGGGCACTGTGATCCGGGCTCTTCCTGACAGAGGCGCTAAGCCACGCCTTCGCTGTCTCGAGCGTCAATTCCTGGGCCTGCACGACGGCGAAATCGGTCGCCGGGTTTGACGGCAGCTTCTTGGGCCATGCGACCTCTCCAACCTTGCGGACCGATGCCGGAGGGATCGACACCGTAATCTCCGCGAACGAGGGAGCCAGTCCGCGCTCGCCCGTAAACATTTGTGCCGGATTGGAGGAACGACTGCGTGTCGTTGTGACCAGCATCTCCACCTTGCTGGAGGAAGGCGAGGTATCGGCCACGGGCAGCAGCACATTCGTCGGACGGGACGCGCAGCCCAACAGCAGGCCAGCCAACGCCGACGCCAACAAGACGTCGCTGATACGCCTGACTTTGGACAGGCTCATCCGTCGTCCTCGTAGTCTGCGGCAAGGTAGCGATAGCCCGCTTCCAGCGTGACCCAATCACTGTACCGGTATTGAAGCGTGCCCTGCACTTGCCAATCGATGTCGGCGCCAAGGCCGAAGCCACCGACATCCGCCTCGCCATGGAGCCCGAAACCGTTGCCGAGAGCAATATCGCCGGCCACGCCAATAATGGGGTCGACCCAGGTCTTGCTGCCGCTGGCCTCTCTTACGGCGAGAGGGCCAGTAACGGTCAGATCCGCATCGAGGTGCCAAAGCCGTCCGCCGGCCAGAACGTCCAGGGTCGCGGTGCCATTGTCGACGACCCGATAGGAGCCGCCGAAGGTCCACACCACCGTATTCACGTTCGCTTCGGCCGAAAAAAGAGCCAACGGGCCGCGCGACGTGCCATCGGCCTCGAGTCCCAGGTAGATGAAGTCGGTGAAAAGAGCGTAGCGGCCATTGCGCGCCTCCCCGGCAAGCATGACCGGCGGGGGAGACCAATCGATGTGGTCGAAAATCTGGCCGAAATCGACGTCGATATCCACAGGCGACAGGCCCCTGACTCCGACCCTGCCCTTCATGCCTGCCATCCAGAAATAGGGTTCTGCGGTGAAGGTCCAGGCCGGCGCGGCTTCAGCAGGCACGGGTGCGGCTTCAGGAAGTTGCGTCGCAGCGTCAGCAGCGATCGCTGGCACCGCAAACAGCGCTGCCGCTGTTCCCACCGAAGCCAACACGAGAGCTCGGATGATTCCCATATCGAAGTCCCCTCCAGTTCCGTCCTTTACTTCACGTCCGACGGATCGTCTTGCACCCGCAGTGACAACATATCTCTATTCGCGCCGCTCAGCTAATGGATATCGGTTTCCGATCGTCTTTCATGTCGACAGGGGTTCATTTATTGCTGTCACGGACGGACAGTGCCGGGCCTACTTCGGGAACAGCAGGCTGATTCCCGTGCGGAATCCGAAGCTGTCGGGGCTTACCGCCCAACACCGCACGCAGGTCGATTGCCATCCAAGCCAGCCTCCGCTTAGTTCTGGCGTGGCGGCCAAGGAATGACATGCGGTTTCCGGGCGGCATCCGCGTGCAGCACGGCTCCGACTTCCCCAATCAACCGATCCACCAGTTCCTGCCATTCGGCTCGTCTGGCCTCGCGGGATGCCGGCGGGACCTTGTCGATCCTTGAGAGTGCGAGTTCCGCTTCAGCAAGTTCCTCGCACATATCCTGAAAGCCCTCACTTCGGTCCACCAGCCGATGGATCGACAACTCAAATTGCGGGAACCGACGCACCGCCGCCGAGACCGCTCTTATTTTATCAGCCGGTTCGTCGTCCATCCTCATGACGCAGATTCGTGTTTCCCTGGACCACCGTAACCTATCGCATGGAGGCGGCTGCGGAATGTAAGTTACGTGGGCAACAGGGTAATTTCTGAACATCCCGTAGCGAGTTCGATCGGCGCCAAGCCCTATAAAATCGCAAATTCAAATTGCGCTGCCGGCGAGGCCGCCCAACTCTTTGATCCGTCGTCATCCGCCGGCGCATTGCGAGAACCGTCGCCTTCGTCCCAGCGTTATCTGTTCAGACTACTGGGAGTATTGCAAGAACAGGCTCGCGGTTATAAATTACGCAGCGAGGGTAGCCGGCGAAAAATGAAATATAACTGGGAGTGGTCACCCCCAGAACGTCAGGTGAGGGAACCAAGGTGATCCGGGCCGAACCAGCCATAGGGAGGGAGCATGGGCTCGCCCCAGAGGATTGTCGTGCCCAGCTTGCCCGGATACTCAACAGCGCGGACTTCGATGCAACCGGTCGCGAGCGCCGCTTCCTCAGCCATGTGGTGGAGGAGACGATGGCGGGTCGCGGTGATCGGATCAAGGCCTATTCGATCGCAGTCGAAGTGTTCGGCCGTGACATGTCCTTCGACCCGCAGACGGATCCGATTGTCCGCATCGAGGCTGGCCACCTCCGGCGCGGGCTCGAACGATACTACCTGACTGCCGGACACGACGATCCTATTCTCATCACGATCCCGAAAGGCGGTTACGTTCCAACGTTCTCGGTGCGATCGCCCCTCGAGACCATCGAGCCGGCCTTGCCGGTCAACCGAGCAGAGAAAGTCGCGCCCCCTGCTCGCTGGATGAAGGCATCATGGCTGACGGTGGCTCTTGCGGCAATCATCGCGGCACTGGCTGTTCTGGCATTGGGATTGGCGAGGAGCGACGTTCGCCCGACTTCGCCTGAGATCCCGCGACTGCTGGTCGAGACGTTTGACGACCTTTCAGGAACGGAAGCCTCCAAGGCCATCGCGAGTGGATTGAGGCAGGAAGTCGTGAGCCAGCTTTCCAAATTCAAGGATATCGTGGTCGTGGAGTCGGCCGCAAAGGGGGAGGATCCATCGATCTCGCCGGCACGATTTGTCCTGGCCGGAAGCGTGAACCTGTCGACCGATGCCTTCCGGCTTCGGGTCCGGCTGCTCAACCGGGCGGACAACTCGGTTCTGTGGGCAGAAAGCTATGATGGCGGGCTGAAAGTGGCGCAGCTTGTGGAAGTCCAGACGGACATCGCGCGTAATGTGTCATCGAGCCTGGCCCAGGCATATGGCGTCATCTTCCAGGCAGACGCCAATCTCCACGTCGTCAATCCGCCCGACGATTGGGCCGCCTACTCTTGCACGCTTTCTTTTTACGCATATCGGGTCGGTGTCGATGCAGAAAGCCGGTCATCGGTACGCGCGTGCCTTGAGAAGGCGGTGGACCGCTTTCCGACCTACGCCACCGCTTGGGGTCTTCTCTCGCTGATCTACATAGATGACTACCGATTCGAGTTTTCAGCCAACCCCGCTGAGTCCGCCGCTGCGCTCGATCGCGCCTTGGCGGCGGCAAGGCGATCTGTGGGGCTTGATCCTGTCAACATCCGGGGACGCCAGGCGGAAATGGTTGCGCTCTATTTCCACAAGGAGATCGATGCCGCATTGAAAGTGGGCAAGCAGACTTTGACCATCAACCCGAACGACACCGAGTTTATGGGTGAATATGGAGAGCGCCTGGCGGTTTCTGGAAATTGGCATGACGGATGCCAGTTGATAGCGGAGGCGCGTCAGAAGAACCCAGGGCCAGGCTACTATGACGTGGATCTGGCCCTTTGCTCGTATTTCAGCGGGGATTATCCTCAGGCAGCTATGTGGATCAACAAATCGCCATTTCCGTCGAATCCGATCTATCATTTGCTTGCCGCTGCCGTTTTCGGTGAGGGAGGCTACAAAATCGCGGCTGATCGCGAGGTCGCATGGCTGAACCAAAATCAACCTGATTTGGTGAAGAACATGCGCCAGGTGGTTTCGGCGCGGTTGGCCCGTCCGCAAGATGTCGAGTTGTTCCTCGGCTCGCTAAGGAAAGCGGGCCTTGGCGTCGCAGACGACTAAGAGGTCAGCGGCGCCCGCCCCTCACCTGCCCTGCGTCGAAGCCGGCATCAAAATCAACGAGATCTGGATGGACGGAAGTGTTCGTTCGAATGATGCTATTGCGTTGTCTTGAGCGCAGATTTGGCTCAGCCAGCACAGCGCCTCCTCTTAAGCCCGCTGGTCTTGGCCCGGCGGCCTGCTGACAGTCCCCCAGTAGAGCTGCCGGGCCACTCGAACTTGCCCAATGGAAGGCGCGGACTTCCAGGATTAGAACCAACAAGCACACCAGAGGCATCATCTTTGGCGAGTTGCTGCATCATTGAGCACTTGCCAATGAAGAATGCAAAAAAGCCCCGCCGCTCCATTTGCGAAGCGGCGGGGCCCCCCACTCGCCCCCCATCAATGCCCATGCAATTGCGGTGCCAGACATGTTGACCCATTGCGGCGCACCTTTGATGCCACGACGGCCTGTCGCAGTTGCGAAGGCTGTATCGAGCCGATCGATGGAGTATCGACTTTTGTCGCAAAAGCTTTCCCGCCGGAACGCTTGCTCGTCTGGATGGTTGGTTGGGATGCAGGAGATGCAGACGTGGCCAAGAAGCTGTCAATCGCGCAAACGTTGCGACGAACCTCCGACCAACTGAAGAGGATCCGCAAACATGTCGCCAATGGCGGTCATGTGGACCAGATGCAAGAGGTCGACGCCCTGGTGGGCCTCGCCAAAGAAGTGGCCGACCGGCAGCTGGCCGGGTTTGAAAGCCCGGCAGATGAAAACGATGGCTCTGTGCAAGACGATGACGATGCAAAGGACTGAGCGTTGTCGACCGGCTCGTGACATTCCGCGATAACGGAATTACTTGATTTGCCAAAATCGGTACTATCCAACGGCGGCGGACCCCCAATCCGCCTGGCCGGCGCCGTCGAGCGTTCTTACCCCACGCCCCCCAAGCGGCGCCGGCCGCTCGGTTGCGCACCCTCGTGTCCGGCCCCGAGGGCATGCTTTTGGGCAACATGCGTTGGACCAGGAGACGCGCGGGTTTGACGGGTTTTTTCTGCAACTTGCGGCGATCTGTACACGCGCCACGCAATCGGCAGATTCCTATCGCTCTCGGCGGCCTTTAATACCCGATCTGCGATATCGCAGCGGATAATGGGATCGTCTGTTAGATGATCCATTGAATTCTGTGGATTCTGTTTGAAAAACATCTCCGCCCCCGCGCTTGGCGCTGAGAATGCTCAACGGATACCGCTTTGAACAGTCGTCAAATGACGACCACAGACGGATTTATACGCCATCCCACGACGCACGTTGGCGTAATTGCGTGGAGGCGAGACGCGGATCCTGCCGGTGGTCGGTGCAACAGAAGCTTGCAGCCGGGAACAACCACTCGACGGTTCGCGTTTGTGCAAAGGCCCGCTTCTTTTGCACGGGCAGCGAGCCTCGAAGGTTCGCAATGCCGCACCGGCGTTTCAATCGCACCCGCCTCAGCCCTCACGATCTGGCTATTTGTGAACGCGTGTACGATCAGGTTTGCGCAGATGAACACATTGACCCTTTGAGCCGGGATGCCGAAGCCTTGGCGGTGATGATTGTCGCAATCTTCCGAAACATTACGACCAGTGAGCGCGAACTGCTGGAGGAGGTCAGGTCGCTTCGTCGTTCAAAGGGCGCAGAACAGGCGCGCTAGCTTGGCGGCTTTCCTGACGAATCTTTCCGTCCCGCTTTGGCACAGCCGGATTGGCATCGTAATTGCTTTTTGAGTCTCGCCAGAGTGTAGCCACAGCGCTTGCGAAGGAGATGGAAATGGGTTTGGCCGAAGACCTGTCTGATGTTGCCCTCACATTCGCTTGTCCGGATTGCTCGCATCCGGCGGTAAGGAAGGGCTCTGCGCTGAAAACGATCGCCCACTTCAGATGCGACGGGTGCAACGCCAAGGTGCGGATCACTTATCCGCAGAAACTGGCGATCTTCGAAAAGCACAAGCTATTGACTGCGCACGGGGCATGGCAATAACTCAACGCAGTTAAGAGCCAGGTTCGATTTCCACGTGTTCCAAAGGGTTTTGGCGAATTGATGAATTGATTTGGACGATGACGGGGATCCCCGATCGCCCGGAAACAACTTGGCCGAGCATGGCTGCGTCATGAACGGATTTGACGGACGCCAAATCCCATGATTGAACCGCAGCTGCCATCGCCTGCAAGGCGGATGAGGTGAACTTGCGATACCTCCGATCGTATTCAACCCCAGGTGGTTTGAATTTGATCGCAACGGTCTGAAGGCGGACCGTTTGGTGAAACAAAATCCAGGATCGGACTACGAAACCGACGCGATGACCACGGCAATTGAGGACATATATCGGCCGCTTGCCTTAACCGCGAGATTGCTTGTCCAGTGCTGGCCGCAGCTATTGCTTGTCGGCTGCCTGGGTATGATCGCTCGTGGTCTGCTGCTTCAGGGCGCCGTGACGATCGGCCTCCAATTCCCGCTGGGCGGAATGGTCATGCTGTCGCTGGTGGTCCTCGCCAAGCTGACGGTGCTGGTCGTGATGTTCGTGGTGCTCCGGCCGCACATGCCGGCGGTGGCGGCACTGAGGCAAAAAGCCAAAAAGGCAGTGGACGAAACAAAGCGCGAGCCGGTCCTGGCGATTACCGCCGCTGCGATCCTGCCGTTCTTCGCCTATTATGCCGCCTGGGGTTTTCTTGGCGATACGGTTCGCGAATATTCGCGCATGGCGCTCGCCCAGGCCGATTTCGGCAAGAGCGTCGACATCTTCGCCATTCTTCAGTCAAGCGGCGTGGTCCTGTCGATCGTCATATGCTGGCTGGTGCGTTTTGCCGCCAAGCGACTGAACGCGCGCGCGTCCCACCCTTACTGGCGGCTGCTGATCGTGGCGACGGACGCAACCTGGGTCTTCATCGGCCTCTACGCGCTCGGCGTATGGAAGGACCAGTTCATCCGCTGGCTTGGCGCAGGCGCCGCGCTGCAACAGCTCAGCCTCGATTTGCTTGCGCCGGTAAGTCAGGCGGTCGCAGCCGGCCAGTTCGTTCCCGTGGAATTCCGGCCGCTTCCCTTCGGCGAGCAGCTTCAGAATCTATTCTTTTTCGCGTTGCTGCCGATTGTCTGGCTGGTGATGGCGGCGATCATCAACGGCTATGAGCTTTCCGCGCCGGCCGCTCCCGGTCCTGCGCCATCCCGAGCGAGCTCCTGGCAGAAGTGGCTGAAGGATTTCGCGTCTCACTTCGTTGGCGGTTACCGCAGCCGCTATTCGCCGGTCTGGACTTGCGTCAAGCTGACGCTCAGTGCCGGCCTGGCCACGCTTGTCACCTTCGTCATCGCCTATCAGGCCATCTCGTGGGCCGGCGCCTGGACATGGTATGGCCTGACCAGGCTGATCGGAGCGCACGATCTCGGGACCTGGCAGATCTTCGCCGATGCCATCAGCCTGTTCATCGGCAGCCCTAGCGACCTCGACGGAGGAATCCTGCTCGATCCGGTCCGGGTCGCGCTGCTTGCAGCCGTGCTCGAGACCGCGGTCGCCATGGCTGGCGAAGCGAATGGCGTCAGGTCCGCGGTTCGCTGACGCTGAGATAACTCGGCAGCCCCGAGTAGAGGGCGATCGACAGCCTGAGGCCGCTCGCCGCAGGTGGGATCGAAAAACTGGCAGCCATCCGTGCCGGTTTGCCGGGCTCCGTCGCGGCGAATGCCATGCCGCCGCACAGGGACCGTTGCTCGGCCTCCGGATATTGCTTCCTGACCACCGGATCGGCAAACAGGGTTGGCCGCCATTCGCGACCGCTGCCATCGGAAAGCCGCACCTCGCATGGAACCGAGCCGAGCGCTTTCGGGTCAGCAGCGAGAGCTTCGAATTCGGCAAGCACGACGGCGCTGCCCGCGCTGCCTGCCAGTCTGGTGAAGCGTGTCACGGTCCAGCTGGCGCCGGCATAATCGACCGGCTGTCCCAAGCTCGCAGATAGCGGCTGGCGCAGATGTTGGGAGCGCCAGTCCTTGATGCTTCCCCACGTCTGCACGGCCAGCGCGGCAGGCAGTGCGACCACCAGCGCCATCATGCTCAGCCAGTAGCCTCGCCGCGTTGACGTCACCTTTGCGGGAGAACTGTCCATGGCGGCCTTTCTTCGTTGCGGCGGATGGTGATCGCCGGCTCGATGTCTTTGCCCGAAATGTTCGTGGCGATGCGGATCTCGTCGTCGAGCGGCAGCAATTTTGTGGGTGCGACCACGACGGTGCCGTCGGCGACGGCATCCTCCGGCACTTCGAACACCAGAAGGACCCGGCGTGGCAGCCCGGGCTGGTAGACATCGCCCGGCATCATTTCGATCGTCGCCCACAAGCGGTCGGTCAGGACATAACGGATGCCGCTGCGGCTCAGCCACTCGCCCGATGTGAGTCCCAGGGTCTCGAATTTCGCCTCGGCCTCGCCTTCGACCACAACCCATACGCCGGAACTCGTGTAGGTCTTTGACTTGCCGAAGGTCTCGACGTTGAGAACACGCGCCACCCTGGCGCTGTCAAGCGAAAGCGCGAAGGCGCGGGCCTCCACACGCTTGTTCATCCCGCCCGAAGCGACTATCGGCGATGTAATGTCGCTGTACAGCGGGCGCGTGTGCTGCATGCCGTAGAGCACGGCGGCAGCCAACAGCAGCGCCAGCACCGAACGCAGCATGCGCATCATGGCGCCTTCTCCACCGGCAGGTCGACCGTCGCAACCGGATCACGGTCGAACCACCCGCTTGCGCCGTAGACATTGTCACGCAGCTTGTAGATCTGGCCGGTGACGGTGATCGTCACCTTGTCGGGCACGGGCACACCGGCCGGCCACTCCCAGGCCATGGTCAGGCGTTCCGGCATGTTGGGATTGAAATATCCCGCCAGATACTTGTCACGATCGAGATAACCCGTTGGCATCGGCAGCTTTTGCGCCGGCGCGCTGAGCGTGACGACGCGATGGAGCACGTTGTTGGGGGTGGCGGAACGGTTCACCACATCCATGTCCACCATCACAAGCTGCACGGGCCGCGATGGGGGAACGCCTGTCGGCGGCACGGTTCCGACACGTGCCGTTCGCAAGGTCACAAACCAGCGACCGGCATCGATTTGCTGGCCTGCCTGCACAACCGGCACCTTTGGCGGATGGGCAGCTTCGTAGAGCGTCATTGAAAACGAGATTGCCGATGCGGCCAGCCCGCCCAGGCCTGCAATCAAAAAAGCATACAGCCTTTGCCGTATTGTCGTTCGTGTCGGTTCCGTCATGCGCCGTGCGGTATGCGATGGTCCTCAGGCCAGCCTTATACGATGCGAGATCAATTTGTTACAACAGCAGCGGCAGGCATCTCCAAGGGGTTCAGCGCGGGGACACCTGCCGCGCAATCGGTGGCTCGCCCGGTGTTATCTCCACTCCTGGCGCCAAGAGCCGCATTAAGTCCCGATGGCCCGCGCAAACCATGTGAAGAGGCACCGGACTCGGCTCGGCGCCCCTCACCTTCTTCACTTGTCCGACCACACGGCCAGCTCGTAGCCGTCCGGATCGGAGAAATGGAAGCGGCGGCCGCCCGGGAAGGAATAGGCGGGCTTGACGATCTTTCCGCCGGCCTCCTCGACATGGCGCTGGGTCTCGTCGAGCTTGTCGGCATAAAGGATCACCAGCGGTCCGCCTGCCGCCTTGCCCTGGCCACCCAGAGCGAAGCCGCCGGTCAGGCGGCCGTCGTTGAACTCGCAATAGCTCGGCCCGTAGTCCTTGAAGGACCAGCCGAACGCCTTTCCATAGAAGTCGCGCGAGCGCGCGATGTCGCCGACGGAAAACTCGACATAATCGATGCGCTTGTCGTTGCTGGATTTGGCCATGATCTTCTCCTTTCGCGGTTTTTGGATGCTCAGCGCTCGAGCATTGCCTTCAGGCTGTTGAGGTCGCGCTGCACGGCCTCGGCGTCGGCAGCGAATATCTCCTCCGTCATGTCCGGCGTCCTCAACAGCACGAACATGACCTCCGCGCCGGTCCCGTTAGGAACCACGCGCACCGCATTGCGGGTTTCCTTGTCATCGGCAAAGACGATGTGATCGAGGACGCCGTATTCGTTCGGCCGGGAGAAGCGGATGCGGATGGGCCGGCCGTCGGGGTCCTCCGCGGTCCATTCCTCGCCCGATCTTTCGAAGCGCCTGCCGAGGCCTGCCGCCCAGCGCTGGAAATTCTCAGGGATGGAGGCGAAGTCATAGACTTCGCGCCAGTCCCGGTCGATGGACACGGTGATGATGCGGGATTTGTAGATCGTCATATCTGCCTCCTTTCAACGAAGGCAGACTAGGCCGCGTTGGCGGTGGCGTATTGAACGAAACGGCCAGCTCAGGCGCCGAGCTGCCGCAGAACCGTCGCCGGCGAGAAGCCCGACAGGCGCCGCACCTCGCGCGTCAGATGCGCCTGGTCGGAATAGCCCGCCTCGAACGCCAGACCGGCCAGGCGCGGCTCGGTGGACTGCCGCGCCAGGTTCAGGAACCGCTGGAAGCGGAGGATGCGGTCGAGCGTCTTCGGGCCATAGCCGAAAGCCTCCTGGCAGCGGCGGCGAAGCGTTCGCGGGCTGACGTCGAGCCGGTCGAGGATCACCGCCATGCCCGGACCGGCGGATTCGGTTTTCAGCGCGTTGAAGGCAAATCCCATGTCCGCAGGCGGCGGCTCGACATCCGGCGCAAGCCTGCAGAGTGCCGCTTGCATCGCCCGCATCCGCTCTATCGTCGAGGACGCCTCGCCAATTTTTTCGGCGATTTCGCGCGCAAGCGCTCCCCAGAAGTGGCTGAGCGCCACCCGGCCGCCGACGATTTCCGACATCGGCAGGCCGAGCCATCGGCTTGCCGCACCCGGTCGGAAGCGGGCGCCGATCACCGTAGAGCCAGGTGTCAGAGTAGAGAGGGCAACGGCCACGTTGGGGCCCGCCACGACCAGATCGCCGTCGATCCAGGTGATGTCGACGCAGCCGTCGGGGACCACGGCCGACAGGCTCGCCGCGTCCGGGCGCAATGTATTGGACCAGGCACACTGGAAATGCCCTTCGAGTGCGGCCGCAGGATCGAACTCGCGGTACTCCCCGATTGCCCCGGAAAGGATTGGTGCCCCGGAAGGGACGGGTGTGTTGTCGGACGTCACGAGCCTCTCCTGTGAGGAACTTTAGGCATCGTACCCTTCGGTCCCCGAAATCTATTGCGCTGGCGGCGGGCTTCAACCCTGTCCTCTGTGCTCCAACCCTCGTTTGGGGCCTGCACTGTGAGCGGGCGTCTGCGGTGCAATGCGTCTTGACGACCGGGGCGCCGTTCGATTGGCAGCTTTCACCGGCTGCTGGAGATGGCGCCCGCGATAGGCAGTTTGCCGTCTATATCGCCATGGAGCCTTGACGCAC
Organism: Mesorhizobium sp. L48C026A00; assembly: GCF_000502375.1. Lineage (NCBI taxonomy): Bacteria > Pseudomonadati > Pseudomonadota > Alphaproteobacteria > Hyphomicrobiales > Phyllobacteriaceae > Mesorhizobium > Mesorhizobium sp. L48C026A00. Next base: position 45,691 of record NZ_AYWU01000021.1, read on the forward strand.
GGGAACCATACACGTTAGGGCGTCCGGGCACGAACGATTGGCGACCAAGCAAGGAAATTCCAGCTGATGGAAATTTTTACCGCCGCCGGCCTCGCGGCCCTGCTCCAGGTCATTGCCATCGACCTTGTGCTTGCCGGCGACAATGCCATCGTCATCGGCCTTGCTGCGGCGGGCCTGCCGTCGGATCAGCGCAAGAAGGCGATTCTCGTCGGCATTGCGGCGGCCACCGTGCTTCGCATCTTCTTCGCTCTGATCACCCAGTGGCTTCTCACCATCGGCCCCATTCTCCTCATAGCCGGCGGCCTGCTGCTGCTTTGGGTGTGCTGGAAGATGTGGCGCGAGTTGCGTGTCAGCTACGAGCAGGAACATGACGCGACGGAAGCGTTGTCGAATGTCGATTATGACAAAAGCGGGACGATTGGCGGCAAGGGGCCGCGCAAGACCTTCGCTCAGGCAGCCTGGCAGATCGTCATTGCCGACGTTTCGATGTCTCTCGACAACGTCCTTGCAGTCGCCGGCGCGGCGATGGACCATCCGACGGTCCTGATCATCGGCTTGGCGCTGTCGATTGCGCTGATGGGCTTCGCCGCTTCGTTTGTCGCTCGCCTCCTGCATAAGTACCGCTGGATCGCCTATATCGGCCTGGTGATCATTTTCTATGTCGCCGTGAAGATGCTTCTGGATGGTGCTGTGCAGCAGTGGCCCGAACAGTTTGCGTTCCTGGCGCCCTGGTTCGGGCCGGGCGGTCATTGAAACCTGAGCAGTGCCGGTCTTAGCAGTGCAGGCCCGCCCGAGGCGCCAAGCCATTCCTCGGTTTGCCTGATTGCGGAACTATGCTATTGCGCCGTGCGAATTGAGCTTCTGCGAAAGTTCAAAAGATCAACATGCATCGAGACTTCCGGGCCGGGCCTAAGGGTTTCCGGCCCGCGTCCATTGGAAACCGCAAATGTCTGCCCCTCGCGTCAGTTTCGTCAGCCTTGGATGCCCCAAAGCCCTCGTGGACTCGGAGCGCATCATCACGCGCCTGCGCGCCGAGGGCTATGAGATCGCGCGCAAGCATGACGGCGCCGATCTGGTCGTCGTCAACACCTGCGGCTTTCTCGATTCGGCTCGCGATGAATCGCTCAATGCCATCGGCTCCGCCCTTTCGGAGAACGGCAGGGTCATCGTCACCGGCTGTCTCGGCGCCGAACCGGACGTCATCCGCGAAAAACATCCCAACGTTCTCGCCATCACCGGTCCGCAGGCCTACGAGAGCGTGATGGCTGCGGTGCATGAGGCCGCGCCCCCGAGCCACGATCCCTATGTCGACCTTTTGCCGCCGCAAGGCGTCAAGCTCACGCCGCGCCACTATGCCTATCTCAAGATTTCGGAGGGCTGCAACAACCGCTGCACGTTCTGCATCATCCCGGCGTTGCGCGGCGATCTCGTTTCGCGGCCGGCGGCCGACGTGCTGCGCGAGGCCGAGAAACTGGCCAAGGCCGGCGTCAAGGAAATCCTGGTGATCTCGCAGGACACCAGCGCCTACGGCATCGACATCAAATACCAGACCAGCATGTTCGGCGATCGCGAAGTGCGGGCCAAATTCCTCGATCTGTCGGAGGAACTCGGCAAGCTCGGCGTCTGGGTACGCATGCACTACGTCTATCCCTACCCGCATGTCGCCGATGTCATCCCGCTGATGGCCGAAGGAACGATCCTTCCCTACCTCGACATTCCTTTCCAGCACGCCTCGCCGCGAGTGCTGAAGAACATGCGTCGGCCCGCCCATGGCGAAAAGACGCTCGACCGCATTCGCGGCTGGCGCGAAATCTGTCCGGATCTGGCGATCCGCTCCACCTTCATCGTCGGCTTCCCCGGCGAGACGGACGACGATTTCGAGATGCTGCTCGACTGGCTGGACGAAGCCAGGATCGACCGCGCCGGCTGCTTCAAATACGAGCCGGTCAGGGGCGCCCGCTCCAACGACCTCGGCCTCGAACAGGTACCGCAGGAGATCAAGGAGGCGCGCTGGCACCGTTTCATGCAGCGCCAGCAGAAGATCTCGGCAACGCAACTCGCCAGGAAGGTCGGCAAGCGTCTGCCAGTGCTGATCGACGAGGCGCATGGCACCTCGGCGAAGGGCCGCACCAGATACGACGCACCCGAAATCGACGGCTCGGTGCATATCCAGTCGCGGCGTCCGTTGCGCGCCGGCGATGTCGTCACCGTCAAGATCGACCGTGCCGACGCCTACGATCTTTACGGCTCAGCGGTCTGACCGCATCTCGCCCTACGGCGCCGCGTCCTTTCGGGCGGCAAAGGACGCCGCATAACATAACACCTGATTTTGCGCATGACCCTTCCCGAAATCGATCCCTATTTCGGGCTCTTGCTAAACGAAAGGACACCGCGCGGCGCCCTTCCTGTCAAGATTTTGGCCTGTCAAGATTTTGGCCCATCTTGCGCTTACTGCGGCAGCTTGTCGTCGACGCCCTTGACGTAGAAGTTCATGCCGAGCAGCGTCGGATCGTCGGCGACTTCGCCTTCCTTCAGCCACGGCGTGCCGTCCTGCTTGGCGATCGGGCCGGTGAACGGGTTCCATCCTTCGACGATCTTCTTCTCGGTGGCTTCCGCCATCGCCTTCACGTCGTCGGGCATGTTGGTGTAAGGGGCCATTTTAACGGCGCCGTCCTTGATGCCCAGCCAGACATTGCCGGGTTTCCATGTGCCGTCGAGCGCGGCCTTCACCCGGCCGATATAGTACGGGCCCCAATCGTCGACGATCGAGGTCAACTGCGCCTTGGGGGCGAACTTGATCATGTCCGAAGACTGGCCGAAGCCCTGCAGTCCGCGCTCTTCGGCGACTTGCAGGGCAGCGGTCGAGTCGGTGTGCTGGACGATGATGTCGGCGCCCTGGTCGAACAGAGCCTTGGCGGCATCGGCTTCCTTGCCCGGATCGAACCATGAATTGATCCAGACGATCTTCGCCTTGAAATCCGGCTTGATCGACTGGGCGCCGAGCATGAAGGAATTGATACCCATCACCACTTCGGGAATCGGGAACGAAACGATGTAGCCGGCGACGCCCGACTTCGATTGCTTGGCGGCGATCTGGCCGAGGATGTAGCGGCCTTCGTAGAAGCGTGCGTTGTAGATGCCGAGATTTTCTGATGTCTTGTAGCCGGTCGCGTGTTCGAACATCACGTCGGGGAATTTCTTGGCGACCTTCACTTCGGGGTCCATGAAGCCGAAGGACGTACCGAAAATGATCTTGCATCCTTCGCGCGCCAGGCGCTCGAAGGCACGATCGGCATCGGGACCCTCGGAGACGTTCTCCAGATAAGCGGTCTCGACCTTGTCGCCGAGTGCCTTCTCCACGTCCAGGCGGCCCTGGTCATGCTGGTACGAATAGCCGAAATCACCGATCGGGCCGGTATAGACCCAACAGGCTTTCAGCTTTTCCTGCGCTTCGGCGGTCGCCGCCAGCGACAATGCCGCCGCCGCGGTCATCAGCGCAATAAGCAGTTTTTTCATCGTGTTACCTCTCTGAGTTAAGCCTTGGAGCTTCCCGTTTGTCTTTTTATCGTCAGCGATCCGGAACGAATGGCTGCCCCAAGGAAGCCGGTGTGTTCATCATCGTCAAACGCTTGTTGCGCGAGATTAGAACGAGAACCACGATGGTTGCCAGATAGGGCAACGAAGAAAGCAGTTGCGAGGGAACCGGAATGCCGAAAGCCTGTGCATGAAGCTGGCCGATCCAGACCGCGCCGAAGATATAGGCGCCCGCCAGCACCCGCCATGGCCGCCATGATGCGAACACGACCAGCGCCAGCGCAATCCAGCCGCGCCCGGCGGTCATGTTCTCCACCCATTGCGGCGTATAGACCAGCGACAGGTGGCCCCCGGCAAGGCCCGCACAGGCGCCGCCGAAGATCACTGCCAGATAGCGGTAGCGGATGACCTTGATGCCAAGTGCATGGGCCGATGTGTGGCTGTCGCCGATCGAGCGCAGCGTCAGTCCGGTGCGGGTCTTGAACAGGAACCACATGACGGCGGCGGTCAATGCAATCGAGATGTAGAAGATCGGGTCCTGGCCGAACAGCAACCTGCCGACGACGGGCATCGCTGTCAGGCCGGGAATGTCGAGGTTTGGCAGCCTCGCGCCGGGCTGGCCGACAAAGCTGGTGCCCATCATGCCGGAAAGCCCCAGGCCGAGCAGTGTCAGCGACAGGCCGGTCGCAACCTGGTTGGTGGCCAGCGACAAGGTCATGACGGCGAACAGCAGTGAAAACACCGCACCCAGGGCGATCGCCGCCAACAACCCGATCCATGGCGATCCGGTGAGATAGCCGGCGCCGAAACCGCCGACCGCCCCCATGATCATCATGCCTTCGACGCCGAGATTGAGCACGCCGGAACGTTCGACCACCAGCTCGCCGATCGCCGCGATCAGCAAAGGCGTCGCCGCAGTTGCGATGGTCAAAAGAATGTTGACGGTGATGTCCATCAGCGGGCCTCCTCCAGCTTCGGCGCGGCTTCAAGCGTCGGCGCAGCCAGGCCGATCAGACGAATGCGGTAGTGAATGAGCGTGTCGCAGCCGAGCACGAAGAACAGGAGCATGCCCTGGAACACGCGCGCCACCTTGTCGGAGATGCCGAGCGCGCTTTGCACCGCCTCGCCGCCAAGATAGGTCAGCGCCAGCACCAGGCCCGCCGCGACAATGCCTAATGGATTGAGCCGGCCGAGGAACGCAACGATGATGGCGGCAAAGCCGTAGCCGGGCGAAATCACCGGCTGCAGCTGGCCGATGGCGCCGGAGACTTCCGAGATGCCGGCAAGTCCGGCCAGTGCCCCCGACAGCATGAAGGCGAAGAACACCATCCGGTGGATGCCGAAGCCGGCGAAGCGCCCTGCCCTGGGGCTTGAGCCGAGCACGCGGACCTCAAAGCCTTTCAGCATGCGGCTCATCAGGATCCAGACCAGCACCGCCGCGACCAGCGCGAACACGAAACCCCAATTGGCGCGGCCGGAGGCCGGCATCAGTTCCGGCAATATCGCCGAGTCGTTGAACTGTATCGTCTGCGGGAAATTGAAACCCTTCGGATCGCGCCACGGCCCGCGCACCAGCCAGTCGAGGAACAGCTGCGCGACATAGACCAGCATCAGGCTGGTCAGGATCTCGTTGGTGTTGAAGCGCGCCTTGAGCAGGGCGGGAATGGCGGCGTAGGCGGCACCGCCGACCATGCCGAACAGCAGCATCAGCGGCAGCACCAGAGGCCCTTCAAACTGTGGAAACAGCACCGGAACGCTCGAGCCGACGATGCCGCCCAGGATGAACTGGCCTTCCGCGCCGATGTTCCAGATGTTGGCTCTGTAGCAAACCGACAGGCCTACCCCGATCAGGATGAGCGGTGCCGCCTTGATCGCCAGCTCATGCAGCTGCCAGACCTGACTGACAGGCTCGAGGAAGTAGATCTGGAACGCCTTCAAGGGATTGACGCCAAGCAGCGCGAACAGGATGGCGCCGGCAATGATCGTCAGCACGAATGCAATGAAGGGCGACAGCGCCGAGAACAGCATCGAGCGCTGCGGCCGTTTGACGAGTTCGAGGCGCATCATGACGTCTCCAGAGCGTGTTCGGCGTGGCCCGGCTCGGCCCCGCCCATCAGCAGTCCGATCTTTTCGAACGTCGCCTCGGCGATCGGCAAAGGCTTCGACAACTCGCCATTGTGCATCACCGCGATCGCGTCGGATATCTCGAACAATTCGTCGAGATCCTGGCTGATGACCAGCACTGCCGAGCCGCTGCGCGCCAATTCGATAAGCGTCTGCCTGATATGGGCGGCCGCACCGGCGTCGACGCCCCAGGTCGGCTGATTGACGACCATGACGCTTGGCCTGCGGTCGAGTTCGCGGCCGACGATGAATTTCTGCAGGTTGCCGCCTGAAAGCGCTGCCGCCTCCGGGTCCGCAGCGCTCTTGCGCACATCCATCGCCTTGATGATGCGTTGGGCAGCTGCATAGATCGCATCGCTTTTGACCATTCCGCCGGCGCCGACAAAAACCTTGCCGTCGGTGGCATGGCGCGACAGCAGCAGGTTTTCCGAAAGCTTCATGCGCGGTGCTGCACCGTGGCCGAGCCGCTCTTCCGGCACGAAGGCAGCGCCCATCAGCCGTCTGCCGGTGATGCTGAGGTGGCCGGCGTCCTTGCCGCGGATACGCACCGAGGCGGCATCCTGCTGCGGCACCTCACCGGAAACGGATTCGAAGAACTCGCCCTGGCCGTTGCCGGCGACGCCTGCAATGCCGATCACTTCGCCGGCGCGTACGGCCAGGTTGATGTCTCTGAGCGGGATCGAGAACGGCGTTGCGGGCTTGCGGCTGAGCGCGCGGATTTCAAGCAGCGGCTGCGCAGTCTCGATACCCTGGGCCGGCGCGCGCACCACGGCCTGCACGTCGTTGCCGACCATCATGCGCGCCAGCGATGCCGCGGTTTCCTTGCGCGGATTGCAATGGCCAACGACCTTGCCGTGGCGCAGCACGGTAGCGCGGTCGCAGATACGCTTGACCTCTTCCAGCCGGTGCGAAATGTACAGGATGGACTTTCCTTCCGAGCGCAGCCGTTCGAGCGTCTCGAACAGCTTGTCGGCTTCCTGCGGCGTCAGCACCGAGGTCGGCTCGTCGAGGATGATGAGCTGCGGCGTCTGCAGCAGACAGCGGATGATCTCGATACGCTGGCGCTCACCGACCGAGAGGTCGCCGACCAGCGATTGCGGATCGAGCGGCAGGCCGTAGCTATAGGAAAGCGCCCTCGCCTTCGCGGCGATCGTGCTGATCGGCGAACCGTCGTCCAGCGACAGCGCGATGTTCTCGGCCGCCGTCAGTGCCTCGAACAGCGAAAAATGCTGGAACACCATGCCGATGCCAAGCTTCTTCGCAAAGCCGGGATTGGTGATCGTGACCGCCTGGCCGTTCCAGAAAATCTCGCCCGAATTGGGCTCCAGCGTTCCGAACAGCATTTTGACGAGCGTCGACTTGCCGGCGCCGTTCTCGCCGAGCAACGCATGGATTTCGCCTTTTGCGACGATGAGATCGATATGGTCGCACGCTGTCAGTGTGCCGAACGTCTTGGTAAGGCCACGAACCTCAAGCAGGTTGGCGTCGTCCTGATTTGCACTCACAGTGCCTCCCATCTGGTTTGCCAGATATGTTCTGTGTTCCCGCAGGCATGGTATGCGTGGCCTGCTGTCGTCGCAAAGCGGCACCCGTCTTGAAAGAGCTTCAAGAATTTCAGCGGAAACCTAACGCATCGGCCCGAAAATCGAAATCGATTTTCGGAAAGCACGATGCGCAGATTCAAAATGTCAGAGCGTGCTTTTGTGCGTCCAAGTGGACGCAGGTCGCTCCAAGCGATGGCAAGGCTCAGGGGACAAAAATGGTTGTCCCGGTCGTCCTGCGGCCTTCGAGGTCGGAATGCGCCCTGCCGGCGTCCTGGAGCGCGTAGCGCTGATTGATCTTGATTTTGACCGCGCCGCTGAGCACGATTTCGAACAGCGCGGCGGCGGACGCCTCCAGGTCTTCGCGCCTGGCGTTGTAGACGAACAGTGTTGGACGGGTTGCAAACAGCGAACCTTTCTGCGCCAGCAAGGACATGCTGAACGGCGGGACCGGTCCCGACGATTGGCCGAAGCTGGCGAACATGCCGAGCGGCTTCAGGCAGTCGAGCGAAGCCGGAAAGGTGTCGTTGCCGACCGAATCATAGACGACGTCGCACTTCTTGCCGCCGGTGATGGCGAGGACGCCGGCGACGAAGTCCTGCTCGCGGTAGTTGATGACGTGGTCGAAGCCATGCGCCTTGGCGAGCTCGATCTTGTCGGCGGAGCTGGCGGTGCCGATCACGGTTGCGCCGAGATGCTTGGCCCATTGGCCGAGGATCAGCCCGACACCGCCGGCCGCCGCGTGAAACAGGATCGTGTCGCCCGCCTTCACCTCGAAGGTACGGCGCAGCAGATATTCCGCCGTCATCCCTTTCAGCATCATGGCGGCCGCCTGTTCGTCGCTGATGCCGTCCGGCACCTTGACGACCCGATCAGCGGCGATCACGCGTTGTTCGGCGTAGGCGCCAGTCGTCACGGCGTAGGCGATGCGATCGCCCGGCTTCAGCCAGTCGACGTCCGCGCCCACTTCCACCACCACCCCGGCCGCCTCGCCGCCGGGTATCAGCGGGAAACCGCCTGGCGGCGGGTAAAGGCCGGAGCGATGATAGACGTCGATGAAATTGAGGCCGATCGCCGTGTGCCTGACCAGGATTTGCCCCGAGCCGGGTTGGCCCGGATCGGCGTCCTCATAGGTCAGGACCTCCGGACCGCCATGGGCGTGGATGCGTATTGCTTTGGACATTGATGAGGCTCTCTTGGGACCAGACTCTATGGGATCAGGTTTTCTTGGCGCCGAGCGTTGGAAAGAGCTGCATGATACCGCCGATGCATGCGAGGTAAAGTCCGGTGACCGTGATGCCGATCTTGGTGAAGACACTCACCTGCTCGCCCAGGACGCCGATCTGGTCGTAGAAGGCGGCAAGAGCTGCCTGCGCCAGCGCCAGCGCTCCGAAAGCGCACCATAGCAGCGTCATGCCAAGGTTGATCGGCCGCAGCCGCGCCACCCGCACCGGGTGGATGAAATTGATCGGCACAAAGGTCAGGATGCCGGCCACCACGACCACGGCGAAGGAAACCCATTGTCCCGGCTCGATGACGAACAGCGTGAACACCACCATGTTCCAGACCACGGGAAACCCCTTGAAGAAATTCTCCTTGGTCTTCATCCCGGTGTCGGCATAGTAGATCGCGCTCGACACGACGATGATCGCCGCCGACAGGAACGACAGGCCCTCGCCCATGAAGCCGCGCTGGTAAAGCGCGAAGGCCGGTATCAGCACATAGGTGACGTAATCGATGATGTTGTCGAGGAGTTCGCCCGACCACGTCGGCAGGATTTCCTTGACCTCGAGCTTCCTTGCGATCGGCCCGTCGATGCCGTCGACGAACAGCGCCAGCCCCAGCCACCAGAACATCGCCGTCCAGCGCTGCTCGCTCGCCGCCACCAGCGACAGGAACGCCAGGAACGAGCCTGATGCGGTCAGCAGATGCACCGAAAACGCGCGCGCCTGCGGCCATGTGACTTTCTTCTTCGGCCTCGGAATCTTGTCGGCGATTTTCCTGGCCGTGATTTTTCCGGCCGTGATTTTTCTGGCCGTTGTTTTCTTGCTCACGGGCCCCGCCAGTCCAGCTTGCAGATTTCGGCCGAGCGGCCGGCAAAATTCCAGTTGCGGCCGAAGGCCCGCATCTTGCTCTTGTCGGACCTGGCGACGATGATTTCCGGTGCGATCCAGTACTCCGAATTGCTGATCACCGTATCCTTGTCGCGGTCCTTGCCGGAAATCGGCGTTACGGCTCCATCGATGATCTTCGGGATCTGGAAGATTCGGGTCCTGTCGCGCGTCTCATAGGTGATCGGCGCCTGCTCGACGCCGAGGAACTTTCCGACCAGGATGGAGAGCAGCGAGGTGGTCCCGCCAGCCTTGCCGGTGAAAATCCTGGTCAGCGCCTTTACCGCGTAGACTGAGGCGCGCTTGTCGATGAACAGTCCGGCGGTCCAGTTGCCGCGGCTCATATAGCCGGGGATTTCCATGACCAGCCCAAGATTGAGGCCGGACAGCTCGACCTCACCGAAATGGCCGGCATCGATGCGGAACCCCGCCCAGGTCTGACAATAGCCCTCGGTCGGCGGATGACTGCCGAGAGACAGCACGCAAGGACAAAAAACCGTGCAATTGCAGGAGAGCACCAACTCTCCTTTCATTGCCCAGCCTTGATCCGCCATAGAATTCTCTCCCTATGCCGAGACTACTAGCAGGGCGGTTGCCCAGACAAGCAGTATCGCACCGGCGATCCGGGTTGGCAGCCTGCCCGCCGTCTGTTTTTCGATCAAGGTGAACAGGCCGATCAACGCCAACCAGAACACGTTCATCACACCGACGGCGAACATCACCAGCATCAGCGCCCAGCAGCAGCCGAGGCACCAGACGCCCTGCTCCATGCCGAGCCGGAAAATGCGGCCGGGCCTCGCGCTCCAGTTCGAAAACAGGATCGAGAACGGGCTTTTGCATTTTGTCAGGCAGGCTTCCTTCAGGCCGCTGAACTGATAGAGGCCAGCAACCAGAAGCGCAGCCGCTCCTGTCGCTCCGACCACCGGATCGAGCATCTGCACAGATGAGGCGAAGGCGTGAACGATGAGCGTCAGCGCCGCAAACACTGCCGACGCAGCCAACCACACGCTGAGGTAACCGGCGACCAGGATCAGCGGATGGACGACCGCTTCGCCCTTGATCCGCGCGGTATCGGCAATCTCGCAATAGGTGCGGATCATCGGCGCCGCCGAAGGCAGCATGGTGGCGACCCCCATCAGGAACCACATGACGATGAGCGCTCCGGCCTGCGCGCCGACGCCGCCGTCGAGCGGCGCAGGTGCAAGACAAAGGCTGAAGAAGCGCTCGAGAAGATCCGGCAGCGGCAGCCCCGGCAGGTGCCTGAGCATCGTGTCGCCGGGTGCATCCACGCCCGGAACCCGGCTTTCGGCGCCACGTATGGCCATGGCGCCGAGCAACAGCCATGCCAGGACGACGGCTGCGCCCAAAACGATGTTCACCGCCGGTCGAGGATTGCGCGAGACGCTCGCCGCTGCGCGGCCGAAACGGTCGAGATGACTGAAATCATGGTCTTCGGCGGTCATGGCAGTCGAATGGGCCGAATCGCCGCGTTGATCAAGCCGCATGATCTGATCTATATGCTCCTCAGGTCGGACCGACCGCCTCGCATCGCAACCGGGAAGCCGAATTGGACCGTCGGGAAACAGCACGGATACTGGTGGCCGGCAGTGGCCCGGCAGGGCTGATTGCAGCGCTTGGTTTCGCAGACGCCGGCTTTCCCGTGACGCTCGTCGGACCCGAGGCAAATGGCCAGGACGGCCGCACGACGGCCCTGATGAACCCGGCCCTGAAGATCCTCGAGCGGTTGGGCGTCCTCGATGCGGTGAGGTCCCAGGCCGCACCGCTGAAGGTGATGCGCATCGTCGATGCAACCAGCCGGCTGATCCGCAGCCCGGTGGTCATTTTCCGCGCCAGCGAAATCGGCGAGGAGCAGTTTGGGCTGAATTTACCCAATAGTGCGCTCAACCCCGCGCTTGCCAGTGTTGTTGCCGCCCATTCCGGCATCGAATGGCGAAAAGCGATGGTGGAGACCTGGCGCCTCGAGGGCGACCATGCGCATGCGATCCTGCCTGACGGCAGCGAGATCACGGCATCGCTGGCCGTCGCTGCCGATGGCCGTTTGTCGCCGGCCCGCGAGGCTGCCGGCATCTCGACGTCGGCGCGGTCCTATCCGCAGGCGGCATTGGTTCTCAATTTCGGCCACCGCAGCGACCACTCTTTCACGTCGACCGAGTTCCACACCGAGACCGGCCCGTTCACCCAGGTTCCCCTGCCCGGCAAACGGTCCAGCCTTGTCTGGGTGGTAGAGCCGGAAACGGCGAAGGAACTCGCCGCACTGGACGACGCGGCGCTTTCGATGCGGGTCGAACAGCGGATGCAATCGATGCTGGGCCGGGTTTCCGTCGAACCCGGCCGGCAGATCTACCAGCTTTCCGGCGTGACGCCGCGGTGCTTCGCGCGCAACCGGGTCGCACTTGTCGGCGAAGCCGCCCATGTGTTTCCGCCGATCGGCGCACAAGGTCTCAACCTTGGTATCAGGGATATCGATGATCTGATTGGAATTGCTTGCAAAAACAGGGATAACCCGGGCGCCGTCAAGGCCCTCGCAGCCTATGATTTCAAGCGCCGGCCCGACATCCTGGCGCGCAGCAATGCGGTCAACCTGCTCAACAAATCGCTGCTCTCGCAGATGCTGCCGGCACAGATGGCGCGCAGTGCTGGCCTTGGCGTGCTCGGCGGATTCGCGCCGCTCCGCGCCTTTTTCATGCGCGAGGGGCTGCGGCCCGGCAGTGGTTTTGCGGCGCTCGCCGGCGGCTTAAGGAAACAGATCCGGCGCTAGTACCGGGCGGGCTGGCCCGTAGCTTGGCGGGGCGTCAAGCGTTCGGCATTGAATTCATGCGGCGTCTGCGCCAAATAGGTCAGGTATCAGCCATAAGTCGGGCTCGATCTTTTGAAGCGTAACGCGTAAATTCAAGGTCTTAGGGAGTCTTTGCGCATTCCAAGGGCGCGGCACTCTAGGACTTAGTGGTGAGTTCCATGATGAAAACAGCCAAATTCTCGATCGGACAGGTGGTCCGCCACCGGCTGTTTCCGTTCCGCGGCATCATTTTCGATGTCGACCCGCAATTCGCCAATACCGACGAATGGTACGAGGCGATCCCAGCGGATGTGCGGCCGCGCAAGGACCAGCCCTTCTACCACTTGCTCGCCGAGAATTCGGAAACGGAATACATCGCCTATGTGTCTGAGCAGAACCTGCTCGAGGACCGGTCTGGCGAACCGGTGCGGCATCCGGAGATCGGCGAGATGTTCGACAAGAGGCCGGACGGACGCTACGAGCCGAGACGCCAGTCAAGACATTGACCTGACGAAAATTACGGGGACCTGACGAAAATCGCGGAGACCTGACGCGATTGCGGGCCTCATGGGATCAAGAAAAGGCCGGACGGAACAAAAAAGCGGGGCATGACCCCGCTTTTTGTTGGCTTGAGAAATTGTCTTGTTTGCCCCAGGAATCAGTTGGCGGTCTTCGCCTTGTCCTGTTCTTCCTTGAGCTTCTTGGCGAAGTCCTGGTTGTTCTTGGCAACGAAATCCTGAAGCTTCTTCTGCCGATCCTCGATGTCCGACTGCTGCAGCGGCGGCCCGTCGAAGGCGCCGCTGAAGCCGGTCAGAGCGACCTTGATCGGGTTCGGCTGGTTCTGGAAATTGACTGAGGTCAGCGTCAGGTTCGAACCCTTCTTGAAGGAACTGATGAGCTGATCGGTCAGCGGCACTTCCGCCACGCAGCGGTCGGGGAAGCAGATCACATAGTCGAGCTTCTGCGCCTTCGCGGTGTCGATCTGGAGGCCAATGCCGGGAGGAATCAGGCGACCGCTCGGAACCGTCACCTGGAACACCTTGCGGTTTACCTTGCCCTTCAATTCGATCAGGCTGACGCCGGTGACGAGCTGGCCGTTGCCGGCGGTGGTGATGTTCTGGACATTGCAGATGTCGACGTCTTCCTGCTTGGTGCAGGCTTTGAACCAGCCCTGCGGAATCTGCTGTTGCTGCTGCGCAAGAGCAGCGGGAAGCTGTGCGCCCAAAAAGCCGACCACTCCAGCGGCCATGACCGACAGGCGGTACGCGTTGCTGTTCAGGCTCGTCATATCGTGCACTTCCTCTCAAATGATCCCGGGACCGGCTTCTTCGCGCCGTGTGGTCCAGCTAACTGTTGCCGAAATGAGGCAACAGAATGACTTCGAACGGCGTGTTACACTGCAAGCGGTGCCGAATCCAGCCCGATACCCGCAATTCTTGAGCTCGCGATTAGCCGGGAGGCGGTCGGCTCATGTTAGGGTGCGCTCCGAATCATCAAGCCGACCCGGTAAGGAGACGGTCATGGGCCGCGTTCTTGTTTGGCTGATCGCCGCGATTATCACCCTTTCGCCCCAGCCGGCCTTGTCGGAGCCGAAACACGCGATCGCCATGCAGGGCGAGCCGGCGCTGCCGGCCGACTATGCGCATTTCAACTACGTCAATCCCGATCCGCCGAAGGGCGGCAGCATCACCTATTGCGTCGTTGGCAGCTTCGACAATCTCAACCCGTTCATCCTGAAGAGCCTGCGCACGACGGCACGCGGCATGATCGACAGGATTTTCGGCAATCTCGTCTTCGAGCCGTTGATGCAGCGCAACGACGATGAGGCCTTCAGTCTTTACGGCCTGCTTGCCGACACTGCCGACATGGATCCGGAGCGCAAGAGCATCGAATTCCACCTCGATCCGAGGGCCAAATGGTCTGATGGTCAACCGGTGACTGCGGAAGACGTGCTGTTCACCTACGACGTCTTTACCGAGAAAGGCCGGCCACCCTACAGCGCCCGCATGAGCATGGTCGCCAAACTGGAAAAGACCGGCGACCGCAGCGTGCGCTTTACATTCAACGACAAGGCTAATCGCGAGACTCCGTTGGTTATCGCGATGACGCCGATCGTGCCGAAGCACGCTTTCGACAAGGCGACCTTCGACAGGACCACGCTGAAACCGGTGATCGGCAGCGGCCCCTACACCGTGGCGCATGTGGCGCCTGGCCAGCGCATCGTGTTCAAGCGCAACCCGAATTATTGGGGCAAGGACATCCCCGCCAAGCGCGGTTTCGACAATTACGACCAGATCACCATCGAATATTTCCTCAACGCCAACGCCAAGCTGGAAGCTTTCAAGAAAGGCATCTGCGCCATCGCTGACGACAGCGATCCGGTCAAGCGCGAGCGCGATCTCGACTTCCCGGCCTTCCACAAGGGCGACGTGATCGCCGAAACGTTCGACACCGGCATCCCGCCAGTGGTGACGGGGTTCCTGTTCAACACGCGGCTGCAGAAGTTTTCCAATCCGGTGGTTCGACGCGCGCTCGGCATGCTCTACGACTTCGAATGGGCCAACAAGAACTTGTTTGGCGGCAAGTACATGCGCACCATGAGCTATTGGCAGAATTCCGAGTTGTCGGCACTCGGCCATCCGGCCGACGACAGGGAAAAGGCGCTCCTGGCGCCCTACCCGGGTCGTGTGCCAGCCGATGTCATGGACGGCACCTGGCGGCCACCTGTCACCGACGGCTCGGGCCAGGACCGCAAGGTGCTGAAAGCCGCCTTCGACATATTCAAAGGCGCGGGCTATGCCTTGCAGGATGGAGTGATGCTCGATCCCGAGGAGAAACCCTTCGGCTTCGAGATCCTGACCGCCTCCCAGAACGAGGAGCGCCTTGCCGCCATCTACCAGCGCACGCTTGCGAAGATCGGCATCGATGTCACCATCCGCAGCCTTGACGGCGACCAGATCCAGTCACGTAAGCAACGTTTCAATTTCGAGGTGCTGATCGGCGCCAGCGGCTTCGAGAACTCGCTGTCGCCGGGCATCGAGCAGTTCGGGCGCTGGGGATCGGCTGCCGCCAATGCCGAAGGGTCGTTCAACCTTGCCGGCGTCGCCGATCCGGCGATTGATGCAGCACTTGAGGCGATTGTCGACGCCCGCAGCCGCGAAGATTATGTTGCCGCCGTCCGGGTCCTCGACAGGTTGTTGATCTCCGGCCACTACATGGTTCCGATGCAGCACAACACGCAGCAATGGCTCGCCTACTGGAGCTATCTGGAACATCCGCGAAAGACCCCCATATCCGGTTATCGACTGCCGACATGGTGGCGCAAGCCGAAGTGACCTCTTCGGAACAGGAGATCAAGATGAGCGACGCGAAGTCGATTACCGTCGATGTGGTCTCCGACGTCGTCTGCCCCTGGTGCTTCATCGGCCAGAAGCGGCTCGACAAGGCGATCGCCGCGGCAAACGAGGTCGAGGTGCATATTCGCTGGCGGCCGTTCCAGCTCGACCCAACCATCCCGCCCGAAGGCAAGGATCGCCGCGAATACATGATGGCCAAATTCGGCAGTGACGAACGCGTCAGCGAGATCCACGCCCGCATCGAGCCATTGGGCGAAGCCGAGGGCATCAATTTCGCCTTCGCCGCCATAAAGGTTGCGCCCAACACGCTGGACGCGCACCGCCTCATCCGTTGGGCTGGTGCCGCCGGCGAGGTCATGCAGAACCGGCTGGTACGACGTCTGTTCCAGTTGAATTTCGAGGAAGGCGCCAATCTCGGCGACCATGTCGTGCTGATCAACGCCGCCCGCGAGGCCGGCATGGATGCGTCCGTCGTCGAGACGCTTTTGCCGACGGACGCAGATGTCGAGGCGGTGCGCACCGAAATCGCCACCGCATCGAGCATGGGCATCACGGGCGTGCCGTGCTTTCTGCTTGAGGGCAAGTATGCGGTGATGGGCGCGCAAGACGTTGACACGCTCACCGACGCCATTCGCCAGGTTGCGGCGGCGAAGGCGCGGGGCGAGTTGAAGAAAGCGAACTGATAGACGTCCTTCCATAGGCGCGTTTGGCGACATCGCCACAGCAGCCAACGCCCTCCGGGCCAACGCCCTCCGGTCACTTTCCGGCTGCCGCCAGGTCGATATGGCAACAAAGATGACGGCGCGCTTTGCGTCGATTCGTCTTCCGCAGCATAAAAGTCGGCCGATCGATCACGCTCTTCCCATAACAAAACTGTGCAAAAGCTTTCCCTTGGGGAAGATGCTGACGCTTGCACACGTGAATCAGCAACTCATTGATATTAGGCGGATAATCTGCGTCGAGGGCGACCTCGCAAGGCGTTGCCGCTGTTGCTTAATGGCAACGGCCAGGGGTTCAATCCTCGACAGCCCGAGAAAAGATAATGGAAAATGATCAATTGGTGTTACTGTCTGTAACAAAACTAAAAGAGGGTTGGGCGGGATTGTGATTCGGGTCGGTAGACCAGGGCGACATTCAATATCGGAAAAATGGCTCCGCGGTGCCGCAAGGTCGCCGCTCCTGACACCGGTTTCCTCGATGCGCAGCTTCTGGGGACTGATGCGGGCCTACTGGTTCTCGGACCGCTGGGTGGAGGCCTGGACGCTGACGCTGGTCATCGCCCTGTTTACCGCGCTCTCCAGCAAGGCTGGCGTCTGGTTCGCCGAAGCATCCGGGGAACTGGTCAACTCGATCGCCTTCTACCACGACGCCGCGAACACCACGCCGCTCGCATCGCTGCTCACCAATGCCGGCGTGCTCATCCTTCTGGTCGTGCTCAAAGACGCGGGCTTTACCGGCATCCGCACTTTTGTTTCCGCGACGCTGCATCGCAAATGGCGCGCTTGGCTGGACAGCCGCTTCAACGCAGCGCTTCTCGACACCAATCACACGCATTTCCATGCTCAGCACGGTTCCTCCGGCGCTGCTGCCCCCGACAACATCGACCAGCGTGTCCAGGAATCGATCAAGGACATGACCGGCGGAGCCATCGGCCTCGCCATCGGGGTGATGGCTGTCGCCACATCGCTTTATTTCGTCGGCCGGAAACTGCTTGAAACCTCGGCAGAGGTGAAAGGGCTGGAGTTCCTCGGCAGCTATGGCAGCGCGGTCCTGGCTTTCCTGGCGGTCGCCATTTACGTGCCGCTGAACACCTGGATCGCGGTGAAGCTCGGCAGGTTGCTGGAACGGATCAACATCCGGATGCAGCAATCCGAAGGCAGTTATCGCGGCGAGCTGACCACGTTCCTGCGCCGCAGTTTCCATGTCGCCGCCTCCCAGGGCGAGAATGTGCAAAAGACGATGCACGAACGGCTTTATGTCGACATCGACCGCACCTGGGCAAGGCTGAACATCGTCAACACCAGCTATCGTTCTTTCGAGCTGGTCTACACTTTCATCGGCGCCCGCATTGTCGCCTACGCGCCGGGCCTGGTGCCCTATATCCACAACCGTTTCGACCTCAAGGGCTACATAACGGGCTCCGAGATGGTCAACTCACTCATCAATCAATGTTCGTGGTTCATCCATGTCATGCCTTCCATTGCGGCGCTGCGCGCCAACAGCCTACGCGTGACCGAACTCGCCAACGCGATCGAAAACGTCCAACACCCGCAGGAATTCTATAGTCTCACCGGCTGTTCCGATTTCCGCTACGACCGTCAGAACCCGGTTTTCGGCCTGACCATCCAGAAACTCGAGCTGACCCATCAGGGCGAGGACGCCACGCCCTTCCTGAGTGCCGCGAATTTGCGCTTCCGGCGTGGCGAGTGGACGTTCCTGAAGGGCGAATCCGGCTGCGGCAAGACATCGCTGATCAAGGCGATCAACGGCCTGTGGCCCTATGGCCGCGGCTCCATCGTCTTTCCGGAAGGGGTCGAAAGTTTCTATGCCGCCCAGGAGGTCAAGCTGCAGCAGGTCTCGCTGAAGCAACTGGTCTGCCTGCCCGGTTCAGAGCGCGATCACACCGACACGCAGGTTGCATCGGCCCTGCATAAAGCCGGCCTTGGCGATTTCATCGAACACATGGGCGATGAGAGCCGCGACGGAATGAGCTGGGACCAGGTGCTTTCGGGCGGCCAGAAACAGAAGCTGGTTGTCGCTCGTATCGTGCTGCAGCAGCCGGGGCTGCTGTTCCTCGATGAAGCGACCGGAGCGCTCGATCCGGAAGGGAAGATCGCTTTCCATCAAGCGATCAAGGACAATTGTCCAGATGCCACGGTGATCTCGATCATGCACGAGGCCGTGCCGCCAAGGTCGCTTTCAGGCGCCGAATTCTACCACAGCATCGTTGCCATCGCGGACGGCGTCGCGACCAAAAAGCCGCTGGCGCCGAGCCTGCCGGTCGAGCTCACCACCATCCTCGCGCACCCCAGGCCAGTCGAGGAAACAAGGCCGGTCGAGGAAAGATGGCTGCGCTTCCCTCGCCGCATCAGGCAGAAATAGCGGCGAACAGAATATCGTTGCACAGTGTCGCATCGGATTGGTGATCTGTGGTCGGGTGGTGCGGCGCCATTGCTTGCGAGCATCGAGTGCTCCGTTGGCGAGGGTGTGGGAAAAACGTCAGGCGCGCTCGCCGTCCCTCACCCGGTAGGTCGGCTTGTACATGGTGACGAGTTCTTCCGCCGCAGTCGGGTGCACGGCCATCGTGCGATCGAAGTCATCCTTGGTCAGCCCGGCCTTCAGCGGAATGCCGAGAAGCTGCGCCATCTCGCCGGCATCAGGCCCGAGAATATGGGCGCCGAGCACCTTTTTCGAGGCGCCGTCGACCACCAGCTTCATCAGCATCTTTTCGTCGCGGCCCGACAGCGTGTTGCGCATCGGCCGGAAGCTGGCGCGGTAGACCTCAACGTCGGAAAAACGCTTTATGGCCTCGTCTTCCGACAGGCCGACCGTGCCGATCTCGGGCTGCGAGAACACCGCTGTGGCGATCGTTTCATGGTCGGGCGAGGTCGGGTTGCCCTTGAAGGCGGTCTCGACGAAACACATCGCCTCATGGATCGCCACCGGCGTCAGTTGCACGCGGTTGGTGACGTCGCCGATCGCCCAGATGTTGTCGATGCTGGTGCGCGAATATTGGTCCACATGGATAGCGCCGGTCCTGGTCATCTCGATGCCGACGCCCTCAATCCCCATGTTTTCGGTATTGGGCAGACGGCCGATGGCGAGCATGACCTGATCGACCGTCAGCACCTTGCCACCGGTGACGACAGCGTCGAGGCGCCCGTCGGGACGCTTCCTGACCCATTCGGACACGGCATGGCAGAGGATTTTTATCCCCTTCTTTTCCATCGTCTCGTGCAGCATGCGCCTGAGATCCATGTCGAAGCGAGAGAGGATCTCCTTGCCGCGATAGACCAGCGTTGTGTCGACGCCGAGGCCGTGAAAGATGTTGGCGAATTCGACGGCAATATAGCCGCCGCCCTCGATCATGATCGCGTCAGGCAATTCCTTGAGATCGAAGGCCTCGTTGGAAAAGATACAATGCTCATGGCCGGGCAGAGCCGGGTGCGGTGCCGGGCGGCCGCCGGTGGCGATGAGAATCTGGTCGGCGGTGACGGTGCGGTCCTCGCCGAGAAGATGCACCGCATGCGGATCGACCAGCATGGCGCGTGACTGAAACGTCTCGCCGCCGGCGCCTTGGACATTTTTCCTGTAGATAGCTTCCAGCCGGCTGATCTCGCGATCCTTGTTGGCAACCAGTGTCTGCCAGTCGAAGCTCGCCTGCGGCACGGTCCAGCCGTAACCGGCGGCGTCGGCAAAGTGCTCGGAAAATTGCGAGGCATAGACATAGAGCTTTTTCGGCACGCAGCCGCGGATGACGCAGGTGCCGCCATAGCGGTATTCCTCGGCGATGCCGACGCGCTTGCCGAGTGCCGCCGCCACGCGCGCCGCCCTCACCCCGCCGGAGCCGCCGCCGATGACGAAAAGATCGTAGTCATAGACGGCCATGGCGCGGCTCCTTGCCCTTCAAAATGTCTGAGACAGGTAGGCTGCAAACCGCCAAAAGAAAAGCCCGGACGCCGCGCATCCTGTCGGACGCGCAACGGAGGCGGGCTTTCCGGTCCAGCAGCGATGACGCCGCCGGAAACAGGCTCAGTTCTTCGGTGCTTCCGGCTGCGTGCCATCAGCAGGAGCCGCGGCATTTGACGGTGCTGTGGCCTTTGCCGCCGCGGCCAGCGTTTCGCCGACCTGCTGGGCGAGGTCGCGAGCGAGGCCGTTCTGCCATATCTCGGCGGCCTTGAGCAGCTCACGCGTCACGGCCTGGCCGCTGTCGAGCAGTTTCTTGCCGGTATCGGAATTGTAGAAAGCGGCGATTTCGGTAAGCTCTTTTTCGGAAAATACCTTGGCATAGGCCAGGGCCGCTTCCTTCTCGAGATCGGCGCGGCGCGAGGCCAGCGCCAGAGCCTTTTCGCTAACCGTTCTGCCGATCAGCTCCTGCATGTCCGGGTTCTTTTGGATAAGCTGCTGCTGAAGCGCGGCGGCGGCCTGCGGCAGGATGTTGTCGAACGGGTCCGTCGCGTCGATCGCCGCGACTGCGGCGCGGGCTGCCTTAAGATGCCCTTCGCTGACGTCCTGCGAGAACGCCGGCGATGAAAACGCAAAGACGGCTGAAGCTGCCAGAATTGCAGAAAAACGGCGAACCCGGTTATGCAACATCATGATCGATAGAACTCCCTGGTTTTCGGGCGGCATGGACGGTTTGGACGCCGTCGCCGGCTATGATGGCCGCTGATGCCAGCCCGATGAAAAGACCATGCTCGACCACGCCCGGAATGGCATGGAGAGCATTCGAAAGCGCTCTTGTATCCGGAATGCGGCCAAAAGATGCATCGAGGATAAAATGGCCGCCGTCTGTAACAAAAGGCTGGCTTCCCGTCATCCTCAATGTGACGGGGCCGGAAAGGCCGAGCCTTCCGGCTGCCGCGGCGACGGCGATTTCCGTGGCACGCAGGCCGAACGGGTTGACCTCGATCGGCAGTGGAAAACGGCCGAGCGTCTCGACCATCTTCGAACGGTCGGCGATGACGATCATGCGGGCGGAAGCCGCCGCCACGATCTTTTCGCGAAGCAGCGCACCGCCGCCGCCCTTGATCAATGTCAGCTCCGGATCGATCTCGTCGGCGCCGTCGATGGTAAGGTCGAGCTCGGGCGTTTCTTCCAGCGTCGACAGTGGCACGCCAAGCTCGCCGCAGAGGATAGCGGTGCGCTCCGAGGTCGGCACGCCGATAATGGTAAGGCCGGTGGCGACCTTTTCGGCGAGCAGCCGCACGAACTCGTCGGCCGTCGAGCCGGTGCCGATGCCAAGCCGCATGCCATCGCTGACATGGGCAAGTGCCGCCCGCGCGGCCTCGACCTTCAGTTGCCTCGCATCCATGCTTTGCCCCGGATTTCGCTTGTTTCGGCGCTCCTAGCATCTTTGCCCGTCCGGTCAAAGACTTTGCCCTGTGGATTGACGCCCTGTGGATGAGTTGGCACGGCTTGCCTGGATGGGCTGCAGCGGCTATCGCCTGCCGGCAGCGCAATCGTCACAGGACATGCCATGACCCGACCGATCATCGTGTTCGACCTCGACGGGACGCTGGTCGACACAGCGCCGGACCTGCTCGACAGCCTCAACCACAGCCTTGCCGCCAGCGAACTCGCAGCCGTCGACGAGGCCGGCTTCAAGCGCTTCGTCGGCCATGGCGGCCGGGTGATGATCGAGCGCGCGCACGCCGCGCAGCAGAGATCGCTGGTGGTAGAGGAACACGACCGATTGCTAAAGCTGTTCCTCGATCACTACACCGACAACATCCCGGGCAAATCGCTCCCCTACCCCGGCGTCGTCGAGACGATCGCGCGATTCGAGGCGGCTGGCTATCTCCTGGCCGTCTGCACGAACAAATACGAAGCCAACTCGGTGGCGCTGATCGAGGCGCTCGGCCTGGCGAAGCATTTCGCGGCGATTTGCGGTCAGGACACGTTTGCGTTCCGCAAGCCCGACCCGCGCCATCTGACCGAAACCATCGTGCTCGCCGGCGGCGATCCGCACCGCGCGCTGATGGTCGGTGATTCGCAGACCGACATCGATACGGCGAAGGCGGCCGGCATTCCCGTGGTGGCGGTGGATTTCGGCTACACCGACCGCCATGTGCGCGAATTCGAACCGTCGGCGGTGATCTCGCATTTCGATGCGCTGACGCTTGGTCTGGCCGAACGCCTGATTGCCGCTGCCGGGCACTGAGCGCGACGGCGACCGGACCGTTCCCGGCGTGGTTGCATTCGGTCTTCGTCGGAACGCCAGCACATCGCCTTGACTTCCCCGGCCGGCCTCCCTTATATCGCGGCGCGCTTGGCCTTCGGGCAACGAGCGGGCGATTAGCTCAGCGGGAGAGCACACCCTTCACACGGGTGGGGTCGCAGGTTCAATCCCTGCATCGCCCACCAATACCCGCTTCCGGTACAAAGCTACCATCCGCTTCGGAGCCGCCTACGCTTCGAACTTCCGCCTCATCGCCAGGTTTGCCATGACTTGGTCATACGACTCGCCAGGCAGCCGGGGACACATCACAAGGCGCTCGTTACCCTTGGAATCGCACAAGCTGCACATTGAACGCGGCCGGGAGAAAGTTGACGGACGATAAAATCGTCCTAGGTGAACTGCTATCTCAGTGGCCCGGGAACTGACGAGGGGAAATCGCCGTCGACCTGCTGCTCCGACCAGGTGAAACTGCGCAATTGCAAATGCGTCCGGCTTCCGCGAACATTGCTGGACCCCATCAAGGGCCCGTAGCGGCCGACCCGAAACTGAGCGCTGGCTTCCCGGCCCGCTGTCCTGGCGGCCTCGCCTTGGATCCAGCCAGCGTCCTTAAAGTCAAAAGGGAGGAATATCAGATGAAACTGACAAAACACCTTGCCGGTGTGGTGATCGCGTCGACCTGTCTGTGTGCGCCCGCGCTGGCGCAGACCAAGTTGACCATGTGGTATCACGGCGCCGGCAATGAGGTGGAGTCGCGAATCCTCAACCAGATTATTTCCGACTTCAACACCAGCCAGTCCGACTGGACGGTGACCATCGAGAGCTTCCCCGAGAAGAGCTACAATGATTCCGTCGCGGCGGCGGCCCTGGCGGGCAACCTGCCCGACATTCTGGATGTGGACGGGCCCGTCATGCCCAATTGGGCCTGGGCCGGCTATCTGCAGCCGCTGCCGATCGACGAGAGCGAGTTCGCCGACTTCCTGCCCGGCGCCAAAGGCGTGTGGGATGGCAAGCTCTATTCGGTCGGTCTGTGGGAGGCGGCGGTGGCGCTTTTTGCACGCCAATCGACGCTGGATGAATTGGGCTTGCGCACCCCGACCCTCGACAAGCCTTGGTCGCGCGAGGAATTCATGGCCGCGCTCGACGCTGCCAAGGCCTCCGGCAAGTATGAATTCGCCC
The DNA here is from genome assembly GCF_000502375.1 of Mesorhizobium sp. L48C026A00. NCBI lineage: Bacteria > Pseudomonadati > Pseudomonadota > Alphaproteobacteria > Hyphomicrobiales > Phyllobacteriaceae > Mesorhizobium > Mesorhizobium sp. L48C026A00. The sequence goes on from NZ_AYWU01000021.1 coordinate 69,231, forward strand.
TTGATCTCGGCATGAACGACCAGGCCGAGTGGTATTCCTACGCCTTCTCGCCGTTCCTGCAGAGCTTCGGCGGCGACATTGTCGACCGTTCGACCTACAAGACCGCGGAAGGCGCGCTGAACGGCGAGGCTGCGCAGGCGTTCGGCAAGTGGTGGCAAGCGCTGTTTACCGGAGGCTATGCGCCTGGCACCAGCGAGGACCCGGCCGATCAGCAGACCGGTTTCATCGGCGGCAAGTTCGCCTTCCAGTGGAACGGCAACTGGCGCGCGGTGGCAACGATGGAAGCCGTGGATGACGTTGTCTTCCTTCCAGCCCCCGATTTCGGCGCCGGCAACAAGATCGGCGCGGGATCCTGGCAATTCGGCGTGTCGGCCAAGTCAAAACATCCGGAAGGCGCTGCCGAGTTCATCAAGTTCGCCGCGCAGGACAAGTACCTGGCCGCCTTCTCCGACGGCATCGGCCTGATCCCGCCGACGCCCTCGGCGGCGCAGATGACGGAGAACTACAAGGATGGCGGCCCGCTCGCGGTGTTCTTCGACCTCTCCAAAGCACAAGCCCTGGTGCGCCCGGTCACCCCGGGCTACGTGGTCCAGGCCAAGGTCTTCACCAAGGCACTGGCCGATATCGCCAATGGCGCCGACGTGGCCGACACGCTTGACGCGGCGGTCGACGAGATCGACGCCGACATCGAAAGCAATGGTGGCTACGGTCACCGCTAGTTCTGTCGCGCCGGGGTCCTCGCCAGCCGCGGACTCCACCCTCTGTGGCTTGCTGGGCGGATACCGCAAATGGCGTCGAAACTAACCCTGTCGAACCGGGCGGGCTGGACGTTCGCCCTGCCGGGCTTCGCACTCATCTTTACATTCATCGTCCTGCCGTTTTTCTTCGCGATCGGTCTGTCATTGACAAATCAGCGGCTGCTGTCGCCGAATCCCACCCAGTTCGTCGGGTTGGAAAACTATCAGCAGCTCCTGGGCCTTGCGGTGGTGACCCTCGAGCCAGAGCGCAACGATGCTGGCGAAACGATCCGAAACGAGGCCGGCGAAATCCAGTATCCGCGCCTGCGCGAGATCACCCGTAGCGACGACTATCCTCAGTATCGCGGCATGCGCGAGTGGTTTCGCTGGCAGTCCGGCGAAAACGTCATGATCGTCATCGCCAGCGACGTTGTGTTCATGAAGGCGCTGGTAAACACCTTCCTGTTCGTCCTGGTCGTGGCGCCGGTACAGGGCAGCCTCGCGCTGATGCTTGCTTTGCTGATCAACCACAAGGTCAGGGGCATCAACCTGTTCCGGACGATCTACTTCATGCCGGTGGTGGTCTCCATCGTCGTGGTCTCGCTCCTCTGGCGGTTCATCTATGACGGCCAGAACGGGCTGTTGAACAGCATCCTCCAGGCCCTCACCTTCGGCCTCTTCCAGCCCGTCGATTGGCTGGGCAATCCCTCAACGGCGCTGCCCGCAGTCATGGCCATGTCGATCTGGCAGGCCGTCGGCTTCCATATGGTCATCTGGCTGGCGGGGTTGCAGACGATCAGCCCCACGCTCTACGAGGCCGCCGCCATCGAGGGGGCTTCGAGATGGCAGACCTTCCGCTATGTCACCTGGCCGGGCCTGCGCAACACCGCCGTGCTTGTGCTTGTCGTGATCACCATGCAGGGCTTCGCGCTTTTCGCCCAGATCGACGTGATGACCAATGGCGGTCCGCTCGACAGCACCCAGACCCTCGTCTTCCAGGCGGTCGAGCGCGGCTACGGCAAGCAGGACATCTCCGGCGGCTCGACCATCTCGGTCATCCTGTTCGCGATCGTGCTGGCGATCTCACTCATCCAGCGCTGGCTGACACGGGAGCGTTAGGATGGCCTTCGATCCCGACAATTACGGCCTCAGGCTGTTCGTCCGCTATCTGGTGCTGTGCCTGATCGCGCTGATCTTCATCTTTCCGCTCGTGTTCATGATCAACTCGAGCTTCAAGCCGGACAGTCAACTCCTCGCAGACACCTCCAGCCTGCGTGCCTTCCTGCCCGTCGGGGACATCAGCCTCGACAACTATTTCGGAGCGTTCCGGCGGGCGCCTGTCGGCCTGTTCGTCCTGAACTCGGTTCTGGTCACCGGGGTGACCGTCCTTCTCTCGCTGCTGATCTGTTCGCTGGCCGCATTCTCCTTTGCTTTCCTGCGGTGGAAGGGGCGCGATGTCCTGCTCTCGATCGTCATCGCGACGCTGATCATCCCTTTCGAGACCATCGCTATCCCGCTCCTGCTCCTGGTCTCGAAACTGCCCTGGATCGGGCTTGATGGGCTGCATTGGGGCTGGCTCAATAGTTACCGGGTGCAGATCATCCCGTGGATCGCCGACGGACTGACGATCTTCCTGTTCGTGCAGTATTTCAAAGGGCTGCCGGGCGAACTGATCGAGGCAAGCCGGGTGGAGGGCGCGAATTGGTGGCAGGTCTACTATCGCGTCGTCATGCCGCTTTCAGGGCCGGTACTGGCGACTGCCGCCATCCTGAAATTCCTCGTCATGTACAACCAATATCTGTGGCCGCTCATCGTCGTGCAGCAGGAAGGCTATCGCCCGGTCATGGTCGGCCTCGGCTACTTCTTTCAACTCAACGTCGCCTGGGGCGAAGTCATGGCTTATCTCACCCTTATCACCGTCCCAGTGCTGGTCTTCTACCTGTTGCTGCAGCGCGCCTTCATCGCGTCGATCGCCTCGACCGGCGTGAAGGGCTGACTGCATGGCTCTCGCGCTCAAACGCCAGTGGATCTGGGACGGCCGGTCAGCCCCATTCCTCAAGGCCGACCAATCGGGAGACCCCGAATTGCCGCACATGAATCAGGAAACGGGAGCCATCGCTCATGGCTGAGGTCTCACTCAAGGGCGTCAAGAAATCCTTCGGTCGCGTTGAAATCATCAAAGGCGTCGATATCCACATCAACGACGGCGAGTTCGTCGTCTTTGTTGGACCGTCGGGCTGCGGGAAGTCCACGTTGCTGCGCATGATCGCCGGACTCGAGGACATAACCGAAGGCACCCTCGAGATCGGAGGCCGGGTGGTCAACCAGCTGCAGCCCAAGCAACGCGGTGTTGCGATGGTGTTCCAGAGCTATGCCATCTTTCCGCACATGACCGTGCGCGAGAACATCGCGTTCGGCCTTACGATCGCGGGCGCTTCCAGGCAGGAAAAGCAGCAGAAGGTGGCCGAGGCCGCACGCATCCTGCAAATGGAACATTTGCTCGACCGCCGGCCAAGTCAGCTTTCGGGCGGCCAGCGCCAGCGCGTCGCCATCGGGCGCGCAATCACCCGGAAACCGGCCGTATTCCTGTTTGACGAGCCGCTCTCCAACCTCGACGCCGCACTGCGCATGGACATGCGCATGGAAATCGGCCGGCTGCGCAGGCAACTGGGCACAACGATGATCTATGTCACCCACGACCAGGTCGAGGCGATGACGCTGGCTGACAGGATCGTCGTGCTGAAGGACGGTCAAGTCATGCAGATCGGAGCGCCGATGGAGCTCTATCACGAGCCGGCCAACAGGTTCGTAGCCGGCTTTCTGGGAGCCCCGTCGATGAATTTCCTGAACGTCGACGTCCTCGCCCTCGATGGCGAAGCGGCAATGGTTGGCAACCAATCCCTGGAGCCGATCAGGGTAGCGACCAGAAGGCGCGCCTTCCGGAAAGACGGCAAGGCCATCCTGGGTGTCCGTCCGCAGTACCTGCGGCCGGTGCAATCTGGAAAAGGCTTGCTGCATGGCATCGTGGCACATGCCGAGCGATTGGGCAGCGAGACGGTCGTCGACCTGACCCTTCGCGATAACAGCGAACTCATTGCGGCCTTCAATGAAGACAAGGTCTTTGAACCGGGTGACGCTCTGGAGCTCACGTTCGACACGGCCTTGGCCCACCTCTTCCCCGACGAAGGTGAGTTGCAGACGCATTAGCATGAGCCAACGACAACAAGATGCGTCGGCGCAATTCACGGGTGTCCATTCCGGAACCCGGAACAAACCTGCCCGGAACAAACCTGCATGGCCGCGAGTTTCTACTTTTGCGAGAAGCGAGGGAAAGCCATGTTCAGACTTGTTTTGGCGACAGGCGTCGTAGTTCTCTTTTTCGATGAACCGGCCCTTGCCGCAGACGGAAGTCTGTTGCCGCCGCAGAATGCCAGGAAACTGTCGGAAATAATCGCCAAGGTCGAGCAGCGCGACGACTTCCGCTACGTCGACGAGGTCGCCTGGGACAGCGGCGCCTACACCGTTACTTATTACACGACCGACAAGGCGAAGGTCGAAATCACCTACGATCCGGTAACAGCCGAGCCCAAATAGATCGCCACTCCCGGCAATACGTGCCCAGCTCAGCGACACTCATGGCGGCGCGGCTGGGTTCCGACGCCCGCTCTCGCTGCGTTAGCGTCCTCAGATCGCCGGCGAGCGCACTGCTTCCGTGCTGTCGAGCGCCTGCTGCAACCGCGTGTCGCGGTCGTAGACGTCGCTGAAATATTCGACTTTGCCGGACATATCAGGCCAGGCGGTGAAATAGGCGACATAGACCGGGATCCTGCGCACTACCTTCTCCGTCGCATGTCCGTGCTTCAGCTTCTCCGCGATGTCATCGACCGAGGTGCCGAGCACGGCCGCCGCCATGCCGCGCGGATCCTGCAGGCGAACGCAGCCATGGCTGAGCGCGCGCATGTCACGCTGGAAAAACGTCTTTTGCGGCGTGTCGTGCATGTAGATGGCGTGCTTGTTGGGGAACAGGATCTTCAGTTCGCCCAGCGCATTGGCCTCGCTCGGCAGCTGGCGCACGCCATAAGGTATCTTCGCCCCATAGGCGCCCCAATTGACCGAGGAGGAGGGAATGCGTTTGCCGCGCGCGTTGACCACTTCGTAGCCGGCGCGGTCGAGATAGCCGGGATCTCTGCGCAGCCGGGGCAGCATCTCGTTGACGAGGATCGACTGCGGCACGCCCCAATAGGGGTGGAAGTCGACCTGCTCGAGCTGGTCGTAGAAGAAGGAAGTCTGGTTGGTGGTCTTGCCGATGACGACGCGGGTCTTTAGCTTCTCCTCGCCATTCTCGATGTAGCTCGCCGTAAATGCCGGCTGGTTGATGAAGACACGCGGGCTGCCGAGATCGGATGGCAGCCAGCGCAACTCTTCCAGCGCGACATGCACCTTTTGAATCTTGTCGGCCTTGGACGTCCCGACCAGCGCCGCGACGGTGCGCGGACCGATGACGCCGTCGCCCTTCATGCCAGCCTTTTTCTGCACCGCCTTGATGACCGGCACCAGTTCCGGGGCATAGACCTCGCTGGTGGCGAGCCTGGCCAATATCTCGCCATAGGCGCCGCCCGTCTCGTCGTCGAGATTGCGCGCTATCTTCGTCAGAAGCTTCGGTAGTTCGGGGCTGGTCTCCCCCGGCTTCAGCAACAGCTTGGGATCGACGACGATCTCGTCGTCGGCGCTGGCCTGGAGTGATTCCAGTTCGACGCGCAGCGCCTGATATTCGGCGTTCTGCGGATGCCGCGATTCGAGATAGGTGCGCACTTGCTGGGTGCGTGTCAGCGTTTTCAGCACGCCTTCCATGTCGAGCGGCTTGACCGGGAAATCATAGTAGCCGGTGATGCGATTGGGATCGACGCGGCCGCTTTGCGCGTCGTGGACATAGCGCAAGACGCGCGCTGACAGCGCCATCTCGAAGCGGACAAGTTCCTTCAACCGCGCATCGGCGCTGCCGGTCGATGCGCCGGCGGCAGGCACTTCAACCGTATAGTCGGCCGGCGTGAGGCCATAGCTCGTCGCCTCGCCAAGCACCCGCACCGCATCTTGCGCGCGGCTGTTGGCATTGGCTGCCGTCACCCAGATGAAATCCGGATTGGCCGCGTAATAGGCGACGAGCGCCTTGGCGATGTCTTTCTCGGCGTAGAGCTCGTAATCGTTCAGTCCGGCAATCGCTTCGCGGAAGGCCGCGCCGGTGGCGGAAGAAGGCTGGAATGCGGCGTCTTGTGGCATTGCCGGCTCCGGCGCTGCCGTCAGCGTCGAGAAGTCGACGCGCACGAGCGGATCGCTCTTGTAGGTGTAATAGGACGGGCCGCGGATCCGAGAGGCAGCGGGCGCTGCTGCATATGGCTTGTATTTCGGCCTCTGCCTTGATGGCGGCAGGGGGAAATCAGCTCGCGGCGAATGCCTGACACCACCGCCGAAGAGCCTCTCGAAAAACCCTTGCGCGTCTGCCTGCGGCACGCCGAAGGCCAGCATTGCCGCGACCGCCGCAAGCGGCATCACGGTTGCTTTGTTTCCGAGGAATTTCATGGGATCACCCGCTCCGGCTGCAACCGGCTCCGTTCCGCATCGCTTGACGGTCTCGCCCACCGCATCATGGATGTAGGGCGCGACTACACCGATTCATACTGATTTCGTTAAGCTTTCATAAATTTCAGGAGGTCTGTTGCAGAACAGTTTCACAACGGTGGCAACCGAAGCGAATTGGGCCCGCTCCGGTTCCAGCAAATAGCGCTCAGGTTCGGGCGATGGCGCCGCGGCGATGGGAGCCAGCTCAACCAGCCTCTAAGCAGCATTCGGCTGCAAGGAAGCGCTCTTCCTCGAAGCGGTCGATCTCTACACGCAGGTCGAAGCCGTCGCTGTTTAATGCAGCGATACCGGCTCCCGGTGTTCGGCAACGAAGCCGACCGCACGCTCGACCACGCCCTTGTCGGCGAGGATGCGGCGGTGGCCGAGCCCGTCGGCCCAGTAAAGCCGCACATGGTCGCCGGCGCCGGCATAGAGCCTTGCATGGTCGGCGGACACTTCGCGGTCGTCCGGTGCATGGATGACCAGCGTTGGCACCGGCGTGCCGGCAAGCTGGCGGTCGCCGGTGAATTCGTGCAGCGGCCGGCCGGCGATGCGTTCGACCCGGTCGGCCATGGCGGCCTGCGAGCGTGGGCCGACACTGAGCATGCGGCTGAAATCGTTGAAGATCTCCGGCAGCGAGCTCGGTGCCGCGATCAGCACCAGCCGCTCGGCCGCCAGCGGCGGAACGTCCTTGACCGAACCGACGACGGCATTGGCGGCCACGGCACCGCCGAAGGAATGGCCGACGACCGCCACGAACGGGCCGAACCATTCGCCAGCGAGTCGGGCGGCCTCTACAGCGCTGACCAATGTGAGCCGGCGGCCCTGCGACTGGCCGTGCCCCGGCAGGTCGAGCGAGACAACCTTGTAGCCGGCGTCTCGATAGGCTTCGATCAGCGTGCGCATATATTCGGTGCGCGAACGCCAGCCATGGATGACGAGCACCGTGCCGGCGGCCCGCCTGCCCGGCTCTGGCCTGAATTCATGCACCATGACGCAGCCGTTTTTGGTCTTCAGCCGATGATGGCGCGCCTCGGCCATGAAGCCGGCGGCGCGGTCGACGGCGCGCCGCTCGCCGTCGCTGAGGATTTTGGCGTTCGGCGTGCGGCAGAACAGTTCGAATGCCGCGCGACCGGTCAGGCGGGGAGCCACATGTTCGGCGGCGGCAAACACGCCCCGGATGACCTTCAATCCAAATGATGCCATAGTGGCGATCCATCCATTCGTTCAAGCATGAACATAATAGTTCAAACATGAACATTAAACAAGAGCTGCCCTGGGACAACCCGCGTTTTCGCAACTGGGTCGCGGTGGCGCGCGCCTGCCATGCGCTGGAACGCACGCTGGCAGTGAAGCTAGCGCCGCTGGACCTGAAGCCGGCGCAGCTCGACGTGCTGATGAACCTTTACCGCCATCCCGGCATGTCGCAGCACGATCTCGCCCGCCGGCTGCTGGTCGGCCGTTCCAACATCACTATGCTTTTGCCGCAACTCGAGACACGCGGCCTGCTGCGCCGCGAAGGGGATCAGAAGGACAAGCGCGTGCTGCGCCTGACCCTGACCGAAGCCGGCACGGAACTGCTGATGCAGGCGCTGAAGGTCCACATGGCGCTGATCGAGAAAGCGATGAGCCAGTCGACGCCGGAGCAATGCGACATGATCGGCGAGCAGATGCAAAAGATTGCCGACGTGCTCAAGGAAGCATGACTGGAGCATCGGACCCAAAAGCCCGCCCTCGAGCCCGCCCCGGGGTGGATATCGGTTTTGGGAAAATCCGATGCTCAAACAAAGGATGGCGCTCGCGGAGCGACCCGCTCACCACATCGACTTTTTCGCGCGCTCCGGCCATTCCCTGTCGTAAGCCTTGCCGTCGATGCCTTTCCGGCTGGTTATTTCCAGGATTTTTCCGGGTGTCGGCAGCGACTTCGGGTCGACATGCCTCGCCGGGTTCCACAGTTCCGATCGGACAATGGCGCGGGCGCACTGGAAATAGACCGAATCGACATGGATGACCGTGACCGAACGCGCCGGTCGGCCGTCGACGCTGAACGAGGCGCACAGCGCCGCATCCGTGGTGATGTGGGCGCGGCCGTTGACGCGCAGCGTCGTGCCGCAGCCTGGGACCAGGAACAACAGGCCGACGCGCGGATCGCGAATGATGTTTTTTAGCGAATCGGCACGGTTGTTGCCGCGCCGGTCCGGCATCATCAGGGTTTTCGGATCATGGATGCGGACGAAGCCGGCGAGATCGCCGCGCGGCGAGCAATCCAGGCCTTCCGGCCCGCTGGTCGCGAGCGCGGCAAAAGCCGAGGCCTCGATGAAGGCGGCGTATTCGGGGATCACATGGTCGAGTTCCTTGACCATCGAGGTCTCGCCGGGCCGGCCATAGAGCGCTTCGAGCTGCTCGACGGTGGTGATGACGGACATGTTTTCGCCTCCGAGTATCCGCAGCCGCTACTCCAATTCCGTGACGTCTTGACGACACGTGCTGCACCTCATTTCGACCGTCTGGAAACGGGTGTCGATCCCCCAATATTAAGGGGTAAGCCACGTTGATAGCACGATCCTGAAACGGAGACGGAAAATGGATAAACCCTTCGATCGGCGACGTACCGCCTTGGAACTTCTCGAAAATATGTTCGAGGCTGAGATGCGCTTCCTGCAATCAGGGTCGGAGAGCCTCGATATCCTTGCCAGCGCGTTTCACGCGGAAGTTGTCGTGCATGAGCCGCAGTCCCTGCCCTATGCCGGCGACTGGAATGGCCTCGACGGCGTTGGCGCCCTTTTTCGCAAGATGCGGGAAATCTGGAGCGACGTGACCGTGGAAAGCCTTCAGGCCGCCCAAAACGATAACATGGTATTCATGAGCTGCACACTTGCGCTGACATCGCGGGCCAATGGTGCAACCATCAAACAGCCATTTGCCGAAGTCTTGCGCTTCAAGGATGACCGGCTGATCGAAGGCACGCCGTTTTATTACGACACCAGCGAAATACTGGCGATCCTGCGTTGACCGGAGCGTCCCGCCCGAACCATTCAACGATCGCGGCTTAGCCCCTTCTCTTCCAGCTCGGCGAGATAGGCGGCCCAGCGTGCGTCCTTCTCATGACCCAGCGTATGCAGGTAATTCCAGGTGAAGATGCCGGTATCGTGGAAATCGTCGAAGGTGATGCGGACGGCATAGTTGCCGACCGGTTCGATCTTCAGGATCGCAACGTTGCGCTTGCCGGGAACGGTCACGCGCTGTTCGGGCGAATGGCCCTGCACTTCGGCCGATGGCGAGGCAACCCGCAGCAGCTCCGCCGGCAGCTCGAACGGCTGATGGCCAGGGAACGTTACGGTAAGCAGCCTGCGGTCCTTCGAGACCCTGAGTTCCTTCGGCGCCGTCATGGTGATAGGTTCCACATCATCTGTCCCTTCCCTACGCCGCTTCGCGCAGCGGGAAAAGGCCGCTTCGAAACTTCCGACACGATCTGTCGGCGGTGTGATGTTGCCTAATGCATGTCGCGCAAAATTGTGCAGCGGTTTTTGCGATAACGACATGCATAAAAAAACAACCTAAAGCGCGTCGTATGAGGCCGGTCGAACGCGACGCGCTTTAGGAATCGGAACTTCTTGACTTGAATGGTTGGTTGGATCGTATCACATAGCCATATATAACGAAGCCGTTCGCAGCCACGGGAAACGCACCAGCATGGACATGATCGATCCTTTTGGTCGCACGATCAGCTATCTGCGCGTTTCGGTCACCGACCGCTGCGACTTCCGCTGCACCTATTGCATGGCCGAGGACATGGCTTTCCTTCCCAAGAAGGATTTGCTGTCGCTGGAAGAGCTCGACCGGCTATGCACGGTTTTCATTGAAAAGGGAGTCAGGAAACTGCGTCTTACCGGCGGCGAGCCGCTGGTGCGCAAGAACATCATGCATCTGGTGCGTCAGATTTCGCGTCATCTCGAAAGCGGCGCTCTGGAAGAACTGACGCTGACCACCAACGGCTCGCAGCTTTCGCGCTTTGCCGCTGAACTCGCCGATTGCGGGGTCAAGCGCATCAACGTCTCGCTGGACACGCTGGACCCGGAAAGATTCCGCCAGATTACCCGCTGGGGCAATCTCGACAAGGTCATGGACGGCATCGACGCCGCGCAGGCAGCGGGGCTGAAGGTGAAGCTCAATGCGGTGGCGCTGAAGGATTTCAACGACGCCGAGCTGCCCGAGATGCTGCGCTGGGCGCACGGCCGCGGCATGGAGTTGACGGTCATCGAAACCATGCCGATGGGCGAGATCGACGCCGACCGCACCGACCAGTATCTGCCGCTGTCGCTGCTGCGCGCAGCACTCGAGCGGCAGTTCACGCTGACCGACATCCCCTACAAGACCGGTGGCCCGGCCCGCTACGTCCACGTCGCCGAGACCGGTGGCAGGCTCGGCTTCATCACGCCGATGACGCATAATTTCTGCGAAAGCTGCAACCGCGTCCGGCTGACCTGCACCGGCACGCTCTATATGTGCCTCGGCCAGGAAGATGCCGCCGACCTGCGCGCACCGTTGCGTGCATCCGAAGGCAACGAACTGGTCGCCGACGCCATCGACGAAGCCATTGGCCGCAAGCCGAAGGGCCATGATTTCATCATCGACCGCCGCACCAACCGTCCGTCGGTATCGCGGCACATGAGCGTGACCGGCGGCTGATCTTCCTGGTCGCACCGCCGAAATAAATCCTGCCGCTCTTGCGAGGAGGTTGTAACGAGCCTCCGAGGCCGTGGACCAGCCCTTTGACGTTGCTGTCTTGCCGCCGGCTGGTAGAGGCTTGATGCACCACAGTGGTAACGCCTTTGCTTTTTTCCCCAAATCTTCGCGGTGCACTGTTCATGGTGGTGGCGATGAGTGGTTTCACCCTCAACGACGCGATCACCAAAGTCGCGTCGGAATCCATGAACATGGCGCAGGTCATGCTGATCCGCGGCGCCTTCGCTTCGCTTTTCGTAGGCCTGCTTGCCTGGCAACGCGGTGCGCTTGCCCTGCCCGGCTCGATGCTGCAGCCGATGGTGGCGATACGCGTGATCGGCGAAGCCGGCGCTACCGCGTCGTTTCTCATCGCCCTTGCCCATCTGCCGATTGCCAATGTCTCGGCCGTGCTGCAGGCGCTGCCGCTGGCGGTGACGATGGGCGCAGCACTTGTGTTCAAGGAAGGCGTCGGCTGGCGGCGCTGGCTGGCCATCGCCATCGGCTTTGCCGGCGTGCTGATCATCGTGCGGCCCGGCTTCGAGGGGTTCAGCATCTATTCGCTGCTGGCACTGGCCTGTGTCGCCTGTTGTGCGGTGCGTGACCTCGCCACCAAGCGGATACCGCAAGCCATTCCGACATTGCTGGTGTCGACCACCACGGCAGTCGCCATGACCGTGCTCGGCGCGGCGCTGCTTTTGCCGATGGGCGGATGGACACCGATGACGGGGGAAAGCACGGCGTTCCTGGCATTGGCGGCAGTGCTCGTGGTCATCGGTTACCAGTTCATCATCATGGCGATGCGGGTGGGCGACATCTCGTTCATCGCGCCGTTCCGCTACACGGCCCTGCTCTGGTCGATCCTGCTTGGCCTGTTCATCTTCGGCGACGTTCCTGACCTGCCGATGATCCTCGGCGCCAGCATCATCGTCTCCTCCGGCCTCTACGCACTTTACCGCGAACGGATCGTCGGCCGGCGCAAGACAGCCGCCGAAAGCGCTGGACCTGATATGGCGCCGGACGGCATATAGGCTTGCCATTCGCCACGAGTGACCTTGTCCGTGTCGAGGGTCTGTTGCAGAGCATGAAGCCATGATGAGACGCGTCTTCGGTATCACCGGCTGGAAGAATTCCGGCAAGACGACACTGACCGAAAAGCTGGTCGCCGAACTCGTCCGGCGTGGCTGGAAAGTCTCGACGGTAAAACACGCCCATCATGCCTTCGACATCGACAAACCGGGGGCGGACAGTTTTCGCCATAGGCAGGCCGGGGCCACTGAAGTCGCCATCGTGTCGGACAGGCGCTGGGCGCTGATGCACGAATTACGCAGCGAGGACGAGCCGACGCTGGATGCGATCCTGTCGCGGCTCGGCACCGCCGACATCGTGCTGGTCGAAGGCTACAAGCGCGAGGCGCACAGCAAGATCGAGACGCGGCGGCTGGAGGCCAAGGACCAGGCACCGCTTTCGGCAAATGATCCCCACATCGTCGCCATCGCCGCCGACTTCACCATAGCCGACGAAAGCCTGCCCGTCTTCGATCTCGACGACACCAGATCGATAGCCGACTTCATCGAGCGCGCGACAGGTTTGACGCGCTGAGGGTATACTGCCGAAGAAGGATCAGCCGCCCCCTGTTTCCCCGTTGCTATACCTGCCGCAACGTCAGCATTGTCCGGCAATGCGAAACCCGCAAGCAACGGTTTTACAGTTGCTTTTTCTTGGGAAAGAATGGGAGTATCGCGCCAGCGGGCGGTCAACAGAACCGCCCACAGAGCCGCTCGGAACGACGGCCGGGGACATACAGAGAGGACTATCATGCGTACTGCACTGCGTATAGCGCTCGCCGCATCGGCGGCGCTGCTGACATTGGGCGTTGCCCAGGCTCAAGAGAAAACCTTGAGGATCGGCTCGGAGGGAGCCTATCCGCCGTTCAACAACCTGACCGCTGATGGCCAGCTCGTGGGCTTCGACATCGATATCGCCAAGGCGCTTTGCGAGGAGATGAAGGTGACGTGCACTTTCGTCGCGCAGGATTGGGACGGCATCATCCCGGCGCTTCAGGCCGGCAAGTTCGACGCCATCGTCGCCTCGATGTCGATTACGCCGGAGCGTGCCGAGAAGGTCGACTTCACCAACAAATACTACAACACGCCGCCGGCCATCGCCGCGCCCAAGGACAGCGATATCAAAGGCGTGACCAAAGAGGACCTGGCCGGCAAGACGATCGGCGTGCAGGCGTCCACCACCCACTTCAATTATTCAACCAAGACTTATGCCGACAGCACAATCAAGCCGTACCCGACCGCGCAGGAATACCAGCTCGATCTCGCCAATGGCCGCGTCGATGCGGTCAACGACGACATCACCGTCATCGAAGGCTGGCTTGCCACGCCGGACGGCGCCTGCTGCAAGCTGATCGGCGCGATCACGCCCGACATCGAGATCCATGGTCCGGGCGCCGGCATCGCGGTACGCAAGGGCGATACCGCGTTGGTCAATCAGTTCAATAAGGCGATCGACGCCATCCGCGCCAACGGAAAGTACAAGGAAATCAACGACAAGTACTTCAAGTACGACGTCTACGGCGGCGAGTCCTGATCCTTCCGGGTTGACGGCGAACGGCGGGACATCCCCGCCGTTTGCGCAAGGCGCGCCAGGGCTGACGCCGCGCTCTCAAAAAAAGCATAGAGGAGAACAGGCAGGCGGATGCAAAGCGTTTGGACGCTGCTCAGTTGGGGACCCGAAGGCTGGCTCGACGACATCGCCTATGGTGTCTTCATCACCGTTTTGCTTGCAGCCGCGACCCTGCCTGTCGGTCTGATGATCGGCTTTCTGGTCGCCCTGGCCAAGCAATCCAACGAACCGTCGCTGCGGCTGGCCGGCAATATCTACACCACGATCTTTCGTGGATTGCCTGAGCTGCTGACCCTGTTCATGATCTTTTACGGCGCGCAAATCGGCATCCAGCAATTGATGCGCCTGTATGACCCGACCGCCGCGGTCGAAGTGAATGCTTTTGTTTCCGGCATGATCGCGCTCGGCGTCGTCTTCTCGTCCTACGCCAGCGAGGTCTTCCTCTCGGCATTCCGCGCCATCCCGAAGGGACAGTATGAGGGCGGCTATTCGGTTGGCCTGTCGGGCGGGCAGACGATGCGACTGGTGGTGCTGCCGCAGCTTATCCGCATCGCCCTGCCGGGTCTTGCCAATCTGTGGCTTATCTTGCTCAAGGACACTGCGTTAGTTTCGGCGATTGGCCTTGCCGATATTCTGCGGCAGACCGGTGTTGCTGCCCGCGTGACCAAGCACGCCTTCCTTTTCTATGGATTTGCGGCCCTTATCTATCTGCTCCTCGCCATCATATCGTCTTTCGGCATCAATGCCATTGAACGCAGGGTTGGCCGACAACAGGTGCAACGATGAGTGCGGCAGCGGCCGACGTGGCGACCAAGGTCGAAAAACCGCCGGCAATCCCGCGCGGCTGGTCCCGGCAACGTGTATTGGGATATGCGTTGGTCGGTCTCTNGGTCTCTGGATCGTGCTCGGCATCGGCATGATTGTATACTTGGTCGAGGCTTGGAATTCCGAACTCTTCCAAAAATACGCCCCGGGCTACATCTCTGGCCTGGGAGTGACCCTCACGCTTGTCACTGTGTCGATCGTATTGGGAGCCGTTCTTTCAGTTCCTGTCGCGTACGCGCGGATGTCCAGGAACCGGACCCTGTCCAGCTTTGCCTACGCTTACGTCTACTTCTTCCGCGGCACTCCGCTTTTGACCCAAGTCTTTCTTATCTACTATGGAGTGGGTTCGTTTCGACCGGCACTTGAAGCTGTCGGCCTGTGGGGCTTTTTTCGCGAAGCTTGGTACTGCGCCATTTTCTCGTTCACACTCAATACAGCAGCCTATCAGGCTGAGATCCTGCGCGGCGCAATCGAGAGCGTGCCCAGGGGCCAGTGGGAAGGCGCTGCCTCGCTTGGCCTGCACAAATTGCAAACACTGCGCAAGATCATCCTGCCACAGGCATTGATCGTGGCGCTGCGCCCCTACGGCAACGAGATCATCCTGATGATCAAGGGCTCGGCCATCGTAGCCCTCATCACCGTCTATGATCTGATGGGCATCACGAAGCTCACCTATTCGCGGACTTTCGACTTCCAGTCCTATGTCTGGGCGGCGATCATCTATCTGATCATTGTCGAAACGCTGCGCCACGTAGTCGAATGGATCGAACGGCGCATTACGATCCATCTGCAACGCTGACTCCCATCGCTTTGCCTGATCCGCTAAGAAGGCCGGAAAACAGGATTGAAGGGATTCGAAAACATGGCATCGGTGGCATTTCTCGGTCTTGGCGTCATGGGCTATCCAATGGCCGGACATCTCAGGAAGAAGGGCGGCCACGACGTTACCGTCTACAACCGCACCAAAGCAAAGTCCGAGCAATGGGTTGCCCAGTATGGCGGCAGTGTTGCCAACACGCCGGCTGAGGCCGCCGACGGCAAGGACTTTGTCTTTTGCTGCGTTGGCAATGACGATGATTTGCGCGCGGTGACGATTGGAGCCGAGGGTGCGTTCCAGTCGATGAAGAAGGGAGCCATCTTCATCGACAACACCACGGCCTCGGCTGAAGTCGCGCGCGAACTGGCGGAGAAGGCGCAAGTTCGCGGTTTTTCGTTCCTCGACGCACCGGTCTCCGGCGGTCAGGCCGGCGCCGAAAACGGCATCCTGACCGTCATGGTCGGCGGCGAACAGAAAGCCTTCGAGCAGGCGAAGCCTGTCATCGATGCCTATGCCCGCATGGTCGGGCTGATGGGCCCGGCCGGCTCGGGCCAACTCACCAAGATGATCAACCAGATCTGCATCGCCGGCCTTGTCCAAGGGCTGGCCGAAGGTATTCATTTCGGAAAGAAGGCTGGGCTCGACATCGAAAAGGTCATCGAGGTGATCTCCAAGGGCGCGGCCGGCTCATGGCAGATGGAGAACCGCCACAAGACGATGAATGCCGGCAAATATGAGGCTTCGCCGTCGACTGGATGCGCAAGGATCTCGGCATCTGCCTGGCGGAGGCCGACCGCAACGGCGCCAAGCTGCCGGTGACGGCACTTGTCGACCAGTTCTACAAGGATGTGCAGGGCATGGGCGGCAAACGCTGGGACACGTCTTCGCTGCTGGCGCGATTGGAGAAGTAGGTTTTGTCGTGGCCGAGCTTTCGCCTCAATCCAGCGCCGAGGAGATTGTCGCCCATCTGCGCTCGATCGGCTCGCAGGAGAACCGCCTTGGCATGCTGCGCTACGGCATCAAGATCGAACGTGCGCTCGGAATCTCGCATGGCGTGCAGAGGCAGATTGCCAAGAAAATCAAGCGCAACCATGAGCGTGCCTTCGAACTATGGGAGTCGGGCATCATGGAAGCGCAGTTCATCGCTTCCGTCACAGCCGATCCGAAGCGGTTTTCTGCTGCGGATGCAAGACGATGGGCGGCGACTTTCGACTCGTGGGATATCGTCGACGGCGTCTCCGATCTCTTTGTCGATACGGATTGCTGGAAGGAGCTGATAGAAGAGTTCGCGGCCGACGAACGCGAGTTCGTTCGACGCACGGCCTTTGCCATGATGGCCTGGTCGGTCGTCCACCGGAAGAAGGAGCCAGAGACGACCTTCCTCGACTTCCTGCCGATCATCGAAGCGCACGCCAGCGATGCCCGTAATTTTGTGAAGAAGGCAGTGAACTGGGCGCTTCGCTCTATCGGCAAGCGGTCGATGAATTTGCACGGCGCTGCCCTTGCCCTGGCACAGAAGCTTGCCGGATCGACCGACAAGACGGCGCGCTGGATCGGCAAGGACGCTGCACGGGAGCTTTCCGATGCCAAGACGCTCGAGCGGCTCGCCAGGAAAGGCTGACCGGAGCCAAATCCGCTTTACTGAGGTGACGCGATCCACGCGCGCCGATTTCGAAAACCTGTTCGAGCAGGCGGGCGGCCCGAAATATTGCTGGTGCATGGCCTGGCGCCACCTCGAAAACCGCGAGCACGCGTCCAACGATGAGCGGAGACGGGCCATGATGGCGCTCATCGAAGCCGGCACGCCGGTCGGTATCGTTGCCCATGCCGAAGGCAACACCGTCGGCTGGTGCTCCGTGGCGCCACGCGAGACCTATCGCAAGCTGTCGCAGGCGCAGGACGACAGCGAGGCGGGTGTATGGTCGATCGTCTGCTTCTATGTGCCGAGGGCGTCGCGCGGCCTTGGACTGGCAAGCGCCCTGCTCGACGCGGCCATCGATCACGCCTTCGCCAAAGGCGCCAGGACCATCGAGGCCTATCCGGTCGATCAGGCATCACCGAGTTACCGTTTCATGGGCTTTCGAGAGATGTTCGTGGCCCGCGGATCTCACGAGATCGGCATGGCCGGCTCGCGCCGGCATGTGATGCGGCTCGAACGTTGACGCTGTCGGCGACGACAGCTTTACTCCTGTCAAATGGAGAGCACACGGTGAGCAATCGTTTCAAATCGACAGCGGCGCTGGCGGCCGTGCTGAGTTCCATAGTGGCGGGCAGCGCTTCCGCCGAAACCGCGCGCATATTCTGGAAGGACCTGCGCCCGGCGACCCAGCCCGCTGCCGAAAGTGTCGGATTGCCGATGGTCGCGGCAAAAATGCCTGACCGTGGCGAGACGCTGTCCCTCAATTTGCGAGACAAGGCCGTCCAACTGGCGGGATATGCGCTGCCGCTCGATCGGGACGGCGATCTCGTCTATCAGTTCCTGCTGGTGCCGTGGACAGGGGCGTGCAGCCACATGCCGACGCCGCCGCCCAATCAGATCGTCCTCGTCACGCCCGCCCGCCCCTACAGGATGTCGCAAGCCTATCAGCCGGTTGCCGTGACCGGCGCGCTGGAGCCGGGCATGGAGAAAAGTCAGCTGTTCATCCTCGACGGTGTCAGCGTGATCCAGTCGGGTTACACCGTGCGCAAGGCGGAGGTGACGGATGTCGATCTCGTGCCGGACACGATCACGCTGCCGGCAAACTCGCCGTGGAGTTTCCTCAACAAAAAGAAGAATTAAGCAACAACTCCTCAGGCAGCGTTGGCGCCCGATTCCTTGTCCAGGACCATGTAGTCGAGCGGCATTTCGGTCGTGTATTTGATCTGCTCCATGGCAAACGACGACGAGACGTCGCGGATCTCGATCTTGGCGATCAGCCGCTTGTAGAAGGCGTCGTAAGCAGCGATGTCGGGCACCACCACGCGCAAGAGATAGTCGACGTCGCCGCTCATCCGGTAGAACTCGACCACTTCCGGAAATTCCTGGATGACCTCCGAAAAGCGGCGCAGCCACTCATGGCTGTGTGAATTGGTGCGGATCGACACGAACACGGTGACGCGCACATTGACCTTTTCATGATCGAGGATGGCGACGCGCCGCTTGATGACGCCTTCCTCCTCGAGCTTCTGGATGCGCCGCCAGCAGGGCGTGGTCGACAGTCCGACTTTCTTGGCGACATCGGCGACCGCGAGCGTCGCGTCCTCCTGCAAGAGGCGGAGGATTTTTCTGTCAAGGCGGTCCATTTGGGTGCTCCCACGGGGATAGATCAGGAATAGATTGGCTATAGTCCTTCTTATTTGGGCCATTCACAAGAAAGAAATTCTGTCAGATGGCGCAAAAGCGAGTGATTTCTTGCTTACGCGTCAGCCGAGGCGATAGCGGATTTCCGATCTCAGAAACGGCAGCAAATCCATTTCAAACCACGGATTGCGCTTCAGCCAGCCGGTGTTGCGCCACGACGGATGCGGTAGCGGCAGCACTTTCGGGATGGTGGGCGCATCCCAGATGGTGCGCCAATCCATCACCGTCTCCGTCAGCGAGGGCCGGCGCGCGGCGCCCATGTGCCAGGATTGCGCATAGAGGCCGATCGTCAGCACCAGGTCGATATGCGGCATCAGCGCCATCAGCGGCGCACGCCAGGCCGCTGCACATTCGCGGCGCGGCGGCAGGTCGCCGCCCTTGGCATCTTGGCCGGGAAAGCAAAAGCCCATCGGCACGATGGCGAATTTTGTCGTGTCGTAGAATTCTTCGCTGCTGACGCCCAGCCAGTCCCGCAACCGATCGCCGGAGGCGTCGGTGAACGGCGTGCCTGACATATGCACCTTGGTGCCCGGTGCCTGGCTGGCAATCAGGATACGGGCGCTCGACGACGGCCTGAGCACAGGGCGCGGCTCATGCGGCAGCGGCTGGCCGACCGGGTTTTCGACGCAGATTCGGCAGGCGCGCACCCTCGCCGCGAAGTTTTCCAGGTCTCGATCATGCCTGGGGCTCATCCTCAGGCCGCGGCGCTCGGCCGGCTGGAGATCGCCTGATGCCAGCGCAGCACGTTGACACAGTCTTCCGGCACCTTGATGCGCGCCGGCTTCATGAACTGGATGGCAATCAGCCCGGTGATGTCGGCGATCGAATAGGCGTCGCCGGCGACGAATTCGCGGTTCGCCAGTTCGTCGTCGAGGAATTTCAGGAATTCAACGGTTTTCAGCTTGTTGGCCTCGCCCCATTCGGGGATTTGCGGAATTTCCCATTCCTTCATCGCCGGATGGACGTGGCGGAACGCGGCGCTGACGCAGTTGAGCAAGTTGAGCTCCATCCGTCTTTGCCACATCTCGACCAGCGCCTTGCCGAGCGCGCCGCGGCCGAACAACGCCGGTTCCGGGTGCAGTTCCTCGAAATAGCGGCAGATGGCGACGGATTCGGTGATGACGGTGCCGTCGTCGAGTTCGAGCACCGGCAGGCGCTGCAGCGGGTTGCGCGAACTGACCGGCTGCTCTCTGTGCTCCAGTGCGCCCATGTCGACGGGCACCAGCGGAACCTCAAGCCCCTTTTCAGTGAGGAAGACGCGAACCCGCCGTGGATTGGGCGCCCGGCCGCCGTCGAAGAGTTTCATCCCATCCTCCTTTCGCACCGGCGAAAACCGGAATCGATTGCCGGAAAGCACGACGCGAAGATCCAAAAATCTCAGCGCATGGCTTGCGCGTCCGACCGGACGCACGTCGCTCTGTTGCAACACTATAGGATTGACCATCACCAGAAGCGAAAAATTTCTCGTAAGCCATCGCCGATCGAAGCCAAGCGACCGTGCTTTCTTTCGACCACTTCGTGATCGCGGCTCTCGCGCCAATCATGCGGCTCGTCGAAAGTGCCGGCCCAGATGCCGGCCTTGCCTGATCGGGCAGCGGCCTCCTCGGTTTCGAAATCGCCATAGGCAACTGCCCAGCCGGCCTCGACCTGGGCGCGGTTGAGATCCTTGCCGCCGGCGTTGCAATCGCCGAGCAGCCGGCGGTATCGATCGCGCTGCCAGCCGGTGCAGGAGACGGGTTTGCCTGATATCAGACGTACCAGCGACTGCCGCGCCAGCTTCCCGCAGGGATAGTCGGCGCCGTCCTTGCGGCAGATCTGCGAATATTCTGGCGCATCAATGCCGCGCATGCGGATGCGCTCGGTACCGAGCGTGATCGTATCGCCGTCATTGACGACGGCGGCACCCTCAGCCTTGCGCGTCTCGATCCGATCAAGGCGCGCCGCCAGAAGGATCAGCAGACCGAGGACAAGCACGGCCAGTGCATAGTCCACCAGCCGGCGCCAAAGGCTTCGCGGCTGCGGCGGGACGTATTGCAGTCCCGGCCGCCGCGACCACGAACGGCTCATATGGCAAACCGTTGGTTAATCATTCGAACGTAGCTTAACAATTTGAAAGCGCTGCCCGCATAAATTGAAGTCTCCATGCCCTCGCAACGTTCGACCACAGCGGACAAGTTTATTGTGGACCGCCGGAAACCCCATCGCAACAGCGATGTGGCGCGCGCGGTGCGCAAGACGCGCGACCGTCTTTCGCAGCAGGCCGGAAATCCTGATTTCGACCGCGAGCTGTTGAAACTGCACGCCCGTGCGATGATAGGCGGCGCGATCATAGTTCCGCTTCTCGTCCTGGCGACCGCCGCGACCGGTCTGTTCGCTGGCGTCGGAAAGGCAATTGGCGTCTGGGCGCTTCTTATACTCATCTGCTACGCCATCGTCGTGTTCATGGCGAGGCGCGTCGACCGAACGGAAGCTGCCGAACTCAACCCGCTGCAAACGCACCGTGATTTCCTGATAGGCCATTTCCTTTGCGGCCTGGGCTGGGCCTGGTTTGCCTGGCTCGGTTGCGACGCTTGCCAGGTCGACCAGTTCCAGTTGATCAAGGCGGTGGTGCTGCTGCTTGCCATGGCGGCGACGGCGATCACAGCGTCATCGTTGCGCGGTGCGTTGCTGGCGACTTTCGCCGTTCCGGTGGCCGCCTATGCCTATGCCGGCGCCAGGCAGTGGATGCCGGTCGAGTTGATCATGGCCGGGTTGCTGATTGTCTCGCTGCCCTTCTTCGCCTATGTGGCGCGCCGCCTCAATCGCTCGTCCTTGATGCTGCTCTCGTTCCGCTCCGAAAAGGACGCGCTGATTGCCGAATTGGACACGGCGAAATCGATGTCGGACGAAGCGCGCCGACGGGCGGAGGACGCCAACCTGGCAAAGTCGCGGTTTTTGGCCTCGATGAGTCATGAGTTGCGGACGCCGCTCAACGCCATTCTCGGTTTCTCCGAGGTGATGGCGAACGAAGTGCTCGGACCGATGAGCAATCCGACCTATCGCGACTATGCTCGCGACGTCCATGACTCTGGCCAGCACCTGCTCGACCTGATCAACGAAATCCTCGACCTGTCGCGCATCGAAGCGGGCCGCTACCAGCTCAACGAAGAGCCGATGATGCTGCTTTCCGTCGTCGAGGATTGCTGTCACATGATGGAGCTGAAGGCGCGCAACAAGGACATCCGCATCGTCCAGGATTTCGAAAACGCCTTGCCGCGCCTGTTCGCTGACGAACGCGCGGTGCGCCAGATCGCGCTCAATCTTTTGTCGAACGCCATCAAGTTCACCGGAACTGGCGGCGAGATCCGCGTGCGCGTCGGCTGGACGGCGGGCGGCGGCCAATACCTCTCCGTCAAAGACAATGGGCCCGGCATTCCGGAAGACGAGATTCCGGTCGTGCTGTCCGCCTTCGGCCAGGGCTCCATCGCCATCAAGAGCGCCGAGCAAGGCACCGGGCTAGGCCTGCCGATCGTCCAAAGCCTGCTCGCCATGCATGGCGGCGAGTTCGAACTCCATTCCAAACTGCGCGAAGGCACCGAGGCGATCGCCATCTTTCCGTTGAGCCGGGTGATGGAGGAATTGCCGGCGCTGCCGACCAGGGCCGTTGCTGCGCGCCGGCGATAGACGCTTAATGCATGTCGCCGCAAAACAACAACCTGAAGCGCGTCGCATGAGGCGGGTCGAACGCGACGCGCTTTAATGCAGCGCCGCTGCCATGCCCGAGGCGGTGAGCGCAGCGGCTTTGACCAGGCCGGCCGCAAGTGCCGCCCCTGCCCCCTCGCCGTGGCTGACGCCGAGATCAAGCAGCGGGCGCAAGCCGAGCCGCTCGGCCGCCCGAGCATGCGCAGGCTCTGGCGACAGGCTGGCAAGCAGGCAATGATCGAGCGCAGTGGCGTCGGCGGCATGCAGCGCCGCCGCAGCGGCTGTCGCCACCAACCCATCGAGCAGGACGGGGATCTTCTGCGTCCGGGCGGCGAGGATGGCGCCGGCAATCGCTGCGAACTCACGGCCGCCAACCCGGCGCAACGCTTCCAGCGGGTCCCTGAGACCTGTGCCGTGGAAGGCTAGCGCGGCATCGACCACTTCCGCCTTGCGCACCCGTATCGATGCATCGGCGCCCGATCCGGATCCGACCCAATCTGCGCCACTGCCGCCGAACAGTGCGGCAAGCAAGGCCGCGGCGACGGTGGAATTGCCGACGCCGAGGTCGCCAAGGCAAAGCAGATCGGCGCCGCCGGCGATCGCCTCCATGCCGAAGGCCATGGTGGCGGCACAGCCGCGTTCGTCAAGTGCCGCCTCCTCGGTGATGTCGGCGGTTGGAATGTGCAGCGCAAGATCGAACACTTTCAGCCCGAGATTATTGGCGATGCAGATCTGGTTGATCGCCGCACCCCCGGCCGCGCAAAGCTCGACGGCGTTCGCCGTGGCAGCGACGGGCCGTGGCGAAATGCCGTGGCGAGCGACGCCGTGATTGCCGGCGAAGATCGCCACCAGAGGCCGGTTCACTGCCGGCGGCGCGCGGCCGCTCCAGGCGGCCAGCCAGGCCGCGATGTCCTCGATGCGGCCGAGCGAACCCTTGGGTTTGTCGGCCGTGGCAAACAGCGCACGGACGCGGGCTTCGGCTGCCGCGTCGGCCTGCGGCAGGGTCGCCAGAAGATTGCGAAAATCGTCGAAGGGCAGCGCGCTGGTCATGTCGTCGATGATCGTTCCCGGAGTTGGTGAGCGGCATAGCCGCCTTGCTCGGCCAGCACAACTGCCTGCATTGACGCGAACGCGGCTGCCGGCGGCGCATTCCGGAGGTCTTGCATTGGCCTTGCCGTTACACCATGTGGAAGCGAGACAAGGGATTCCTTGGGAATCCTGAGAGATAAACATGACGGCCATCGAATCCCCATGCGTCCTGGTCTGTTCGATCGATATGAAAACCGGCTTCTGCTTCGGCTGCGGCCGTACGCGCGAGGAAATCGGCGCCTGGATCGAGATGACCCCTGAAATCCGCCGCAGCGTCATGGCCGAGCTGCCGGCCCGGCTGGAAACGGTTGAACGCAGACCGCGCCGCGAAACCCGCCGCACCCGCCTCGCGCGCGAACGCGACGCTCTTTCGTGAGCCACATATGAACCGGGTTTTCTGGGTTTTGATGATCCTGATCGGGGTAGGCGTTGTCCTGCTCATGCTCAATGATCCCGCCGGCAGCACATTCGGCGTCGAGAATTACGATTTCAGCCGGCTGATCTGGCTTGCCGCACTGGTTGCAATCATCGCCGCCGGCCTGCTCAGATCAGGCAGACCCTTGGGCACGATGGCCCGCAGCATGGGCGCCTGGGCCGCCATCGTGCTCGCACTGATCGCCGGCTACCAGTATCGTTATGAATTGCAGGATTTCGCCAGCCGGATAACGGCCGGCCTTGTTCCCGGCAGTCCGCTGGCGTTGGGCCTTGAGGACGGCCACGCCACGGTGACCCTGGACAAGGCCGGCAATGGCCATTTCGAAGCACGAATCATGGTCAACGGCACGCCGGTCCGGGCCGTGGTCGATACCGGCGCAACCAGCACCGTGCTGACCGCGCAGGACGCGCAAGCGGCCGGCTTCAATCCAGCCGCTCTCAATTTCACCATCCCGGTTTCGACCGCCAACGGCATGGCGCGCGCCGCCGTCGTGAGAACCGACGAAATGGCGATCGGCGGGATCGTGCGCAAGGACATGCCGGTCATGATCGCCGCGCCCGGCATGCTCGGCCAGAGCCTGCTCGGCATGAACTTCATCGGCTCATTGTCCGGATTCGACGTGCGCGGCGACCGCATGATCTTGCGCGATTGAACAGTCAGGCCACTGCGCCGCTCAGTGAGCGTTAAGCATCTCGACCGCTTGATCAAACCGGCCGTCCCGCTCTGCCCAGCGCAGGAAGCCCACGCACTCCACCAGGATCTCCTTCGGCGTCGGCTCCCGGCTGAACAACGCCATCGCTTCGTCGACAAACGCATCGAGCGGCATGTAGTCGTCGCGCCTCGACTGGCCGGGCGTGAGTTCAGTGCGAACCGCTGGCAGCGCAAGCTCGATCACTTCGACCTTGCCCCTGAGTTGCTCGCGCAACGACACCGTATAGGAATGGATCGCCGCCTTGGTGGCATTGTAGGTCGGCGTGCCACTCGGCGGCACGCGATCTGGGAACTTCACGGGCAAATCGTGACCCAAAGCCGACGAGAGCAGGACTAGGCTCCGAAGCGATACTCTTTTATCATGGTACAGTTGCCCAGCGCCGGAAACTACCATGGAGCGCAGGCTTGCGGCGATACTTGCCGCTGACATCGTTGGCTACAGCCGCCTTATGGAAGCCGATGAGGCGGATACCCTCGCGCGCCTGAAGAGCACCCGCGAGAACCTGATCGATCCGAAGATCGCCGCTCATAAGGGGCGCATCGTGAAGCTCATGGGCGACGGCGCGCTGATAGAATTCTCCAGCGTGGTCGACGCGGTCGGTTGCGCCGTCGAAATCCAGCGGACTATGGCGGAGTGCAACGCCGAACTGCCGAAGGAAAAACAACTCGAATTCCGCATTGGCGTAAACCTTGGCGATGTGATTGTCGAAGGGCAGGATATCTATGGCGACGGCGTGAATGTCGCAGCGAGACTGGAAGGATTGGCCGAACCCGGGGGCGTCCTTATTTCAGGATCGGCATTCGATCAGGTCGAGAGAAAGCTGGATTTTGAGTTCGAATTCTTGGGTGAACAAAAGCTCAAGAACATCGAAAAACCTATTCGTCTGTATCGGATAGGCCCGCGGGAACGCGCCGCATCCGGAACAGTTCCAGCAAAACGCAAGCGCTATATCGAATGGCGCCGGCCGGCGGTCGCGGCGACGGCGCTGATCCTGATCGCCGGAGGTGTAGCACTTTGGAAGGTCGTCGGCGACGGTTCAGGACCGCCGGTCGAGGTGGCCTCCAGGGAAAGAATGGCGCTCCCGCTACCTGACAAGCCATCGATCGCTGTATTGCCATTCACCAACATCTCGAGCGACGCCGGCCAGGAGCACTTCGCCGACGGCATGACCGATGACTTGATCACCGACCTTTCCAAGCTTTCCGGCCTTTTCGTGATCGCGCGAAACTCGACATTCGTTTACCGCGGCAAGCCGGTAAAAATCAGCCAGGTCGCCGAAGAACTTGGCGTGCGTTACGTTCTCGAGGGAAGCGTACGGCGAGCCGGCGAGCAGGTGCGAGTAAACGCCCAGCTCATCGATGCCCTCACCGGCGGGCATGTGTGGGCGGACAGGTTCGATGGAAACGTCGCCGATATTTTTGCGGTCCAGGACATTTTTGTCGCAAAGATCGTCGAAGCGTTGAAGGTCAATCTCACCACCACCGAAAAAACGGAAATTGCCCGCGCCAAGCCGGACAATATCGCAGCCAAGGAAGCTTTCGAAGAGGGTTGGAGCCTTTATCTCCGTTACAACGCAAAGGACACAGCTGCCGCCATCACTTCCTTGAAAAAAGCAACCGAACTTGATCCCGAATATGGGCGAGCTTATGCCGCCCTGGCGCTGGCCTACTTCCGCGTCGTTGACTCACTTTGGGGTAAAGAACTCGGTAGGGACGAACCATATTTCTGGTGGGGAGCTCACGATTACGTAGAGCTGGCCAAGAAATATCCAACGTCACTGTCTTATACGGTCGAGGCATTGCGGAACGTTTATCAAGGTCTGGCCAAAGATGCACGCAGGAATGCCGGTCGAGCGATTGCATTGGATCCCAACGACCCCGAAGCACACATCGCAATGGCTTGGGCGCTGACGATCTCAGGCGAACCTGCCGAGGCGCTGAATTTCGTCGCGACCGCCATGCGGCTCAACCCGACCTATCCAAGCCACTACGTTCTCGCTCGTGGATTGGCGCTTTTTGCAATGGGCGATCTGAAACAAGCGGCTGAGGTGTTCGGAGACGGCGTCAGGCGAAACCCAGACGCAACTGCGCTCTTTCTACCACTCAGTTCCGTGCTGGCGCAGCTCGGGCGCCGGGAAGAAGCCAGGCAAATGCTCCTGAAGTTCCGACCGGGTGCAGACCAGAAAGGGCTCGAAAATCTTCCCGACACCTATATCTTCTCGTTCCAATGGGATTATGAACACGCAGGCGTGCGGGAGCGCCTGTATGATGGTCTCCGTATCGCTGCGCTGCCGCTGGCCATCACCGTTACGAGCCTGGAAACAGAGCTTGAGACCGGCAATCCCTTTTCCCAGCAATATGCGGCAGAGCGACTGGGCTGGTTTGGACCAGCGGCAGCACAAGCCGTTCCGGCTCTGGTTGAAGCGCTTAAGGTTGAATATCTCCGCCGGGATGCCATCGAGGCGCTGGGAAAGATCGGGCCTCCGGCACGAGCTGCGATACCTGCGCTCGTGGCACTCCAGAATGAAGCTCTAATTGGCATTCACGCAAAGGACGCACTGTCCAAAATCAGAGGCAATTGATCGACCCTGGACGCGCGCCCGGGATTTCCGCTTGTGGTCCAACGCGGACCTGCTGCGATGTCCGCTCGGGACCCGCTGGTGGGGGCAAGGAGACATTAGACGCGTCCAGTCCGCCATCCCAGTTTATGAGTAGACGGCCTAGGCGAACCACCAGCGTTCGGCGATCTTAAGCCCGTCCATCGGCCAGTTCGACGCCACCTCGCCATGGGCGAGAGCCTTGGTGTGGGCATCGACATAGGAGTTGAAGACGACATTAATGAGCCCGCCGTCGTCATGCAGCAATTGCTGCATTTCGGCATACATGCCGGCACGCTTGGTATCGTCGGTCTCCGAGCGGGCGGCGACGAGCAGCTCATTAAAGCGCGGATTTTTCCAAGACGTTTCGTTCCACACCGCTTCCGCCGCATAGGCGGTGGTGAACATCCAGTCGCACGTCGGCCGGCCGGCCCAGTAAGAGGCGTAGAACGGCTTCTTGAACCAGACATTGTCCCAGTAGCCTTCATTGGGCTCCCTGATCACATTCAGGTTGAGCCCGGCCGCCCGGGCATGCTCCTGCCACAGGAGAGCCGAGTCGGTCGCACCCGTGAACCCGGCATCCGCGACCGACAGGTCGAACTGGGTGTTCTCGGCCCCCGCCTTCTTGAGAAGGCTCTTGACTATATCGGGGTCGTAGACATGCTTCGGCTGCGGATCGATCGCGAACTTGACGGTCGGTGCGATCGGATTGTCGTTGCCGACGGCGCCGTGGCCGAGAAACACCTTCCGCACGATCTCGTCGCGATTGAGCGAGTACTTGATCGCATTGCGCACATCGGGATTGTCGAAGGGCGCCTTCTGGACGTTCATGACATAAACGTAGTGGCCGTAGCCCGTCGTCTCCGAGATCACGAGATCGGGGTTCTGCCTCAGGATGTCGAGCGTCTTCAGATCGCAGCGATCCATGTAGTGGACCTCGCCGGTGTTGAGCGCGTTGGTGCGCGCCTTCACATCGTTGATCGCCAGGCATTCGACACGGTCGAACCAGCCCTTGTCGGATTTGAAGTAGCTCGGGTTCTTGTTGAAGGTGGCGATGACGCCGGGCTCGAATTTCTCGAGCATGTAGGGGCCGGTGCGGATGCCCGACTCCCAGTCGACGCCGCCCTCTTTCGCCGGCATGACCGGGATGTCCGACATGATGTAGGGGAAGTCGGCATTGCCGCCGTCGAGTTCGAACACCACCGTCTCGGCACCGTCGGCGACGACATTCTTGACCGAAGCCAAGAGCGATTTCATCACCGATTTCGTGCCCTTGACGTTATGGTGCCTGACAGAGGCCACGACATCGTCGGCGGTAACCGTC
Source organism: Mesorhizobium sp. L48C026A00 (assembly GCF_000502375.1). Lineage (NCBI taxonomy): Bacteria > Pseudomonadati > Pseudomonadota > Alphaproteobacteria > Hyphomicrobiales > Phyllobacteriaceae > Mesorhizobium > Mesorhizobium sp. L48C026A00. Next base: position 97,763 of record NZ_AYWU01000021.1, read on the forward strand.
TTGCCATTGTGAAAGGTGGCTCCTTTCCTCAGTTTGAACACCCACTTCTTGGCGCCGTCTGACGGCTCAAAGCTCTCGGCGAGGTCGGGGACCACGTTGCCCTTGGAATCGATCTCGGTTAGGCCATTCGACAAGGTTCCGAATAGCGCGGTGCCGGTGAACGGGTTGACGCTGGTACTACCCGGGTCCAGTGAATCGGTGGCGGCGGCATCGCCGATGCCGATCTTCAAGGTGCCGCCCTTCTTGGGCTCGGCGCGCACCGCCTGGACGAACATCGCATTGGCGGCCGTGGCGGTAAGGCCGGCGGCGAACGCCAGCTGAACAAAGTCGCGACGCGAAACGCTGCCTTTCGCGGCAAGCTTGGCGGCCAACTTCAGTTTCGTTGCAAATTCCGTCACAGATGCTCTCTCCCTCGAACGGGAAGATCATGCGAGACCCTCGGCGGCCCGAGAGACTTTAGGACGATAGCACAACAGGCATTCCCGAGCTAACGAGGAACCTCCGGCAGCGCCCGGTCGGACTCGTGTCCTCTCGCTTGCTCCCGCGTGGACTTGGGCCTCACCCGGGGCGGGTGGATCGGTCGATATCCAGTTCGTTGGCTGCGACGGAAAGATTGCCAACTGTATTTCGAATACACATGGCTGGAGTTGCTGGGTCCGCCTCTATCACCCCGCACGCAAATTTTAGATCGCACATGGGTATTCTCGGAGCCGAAGCTGATGAATGGACATGAGGACGTCCAATGTCCGCTCTTCCAAAGCTGCCCTGGAATCGCTTTCGCTAATGTCCGTTTCTGGCGCTACTTGCCCGTTCAGGTGGCCGCTACAGTTGATTGCGAGCGACCTTGGGCAGTCTTTCGAAACGAACGCCCAACAGAATCGTCATTTGTTCTCGCTCAGCGTTGTTTGGCGTACCTTCAACGCGACGCCCTCCACATGATCTTGCGCGACTGGACAGTCAGGCTGCTTCGGCGTCCGTCCCGCTAAAATCGACTGCAGCGAAAGCCGCCTTCAGCACATCCGGTCCGGCGCCGGGCCTTGTCGCATCGGTCGAAAGGATCTGCCGGTAGCGGCGCGCGCCAGGCAGGCCGTGGAACAGGCCGACCATGTGACGGGTGACATGGCCAAGCCGCCCGCCCCGCTCGATATGGCGTGCCGCATAATCCGCCATCGCATCGATCAGCGCGGCAAAATCGAACGCTTTTGGTTCGTCGCCGTAAAACGCCGCGTCGACGCCTGCCAGAATGCCCGGCGTATGATAGGCGGCGCGGCCGAGCATGGCGCCGTCGACATGATCAATGTGGTCAAGCGCCTCTTCAAGAGATTGAATTCCGCCGTTGATGCCGATGAATTTGTTTTGTTTTTTGGCCTTAAGCCGATACACCCTGTTGTAGTCGAGCGGCGGGATGTCGCGGTTTTCCTTCGGGCTCAGCCCTTCCAGCCACGCCTTGCGGGCATGCACCCACAGCGCGTCGGCGCCGGCCGCGAAAACCCCGTCCGCCAAGGTATCGAGCGCCGGCTCAGGATCCTGCTCGTCGACGCCGATGCGGCATTTGACGGTAACCGGAATGCTGACAGAAGCCTTCATCGCCGCGACGCAATCGGCGACCAGGTCCGGTGCTTTCATCAGGCAGGCGCCGAACGTGCCTGACTGGACGCGGTCGGACGGGCAGCCGACATTGAGGTTGATCTCGTCATAGCCGAAGGCTTTGCCGATGCGGGCCGCCTCGGCAAGCTTCTGCGGATCGGAGCCGCCGAGCTGCAACGCGACCGGATGTTCCGTATCATCGAAGCCCAGCAAGCGCTCGCGCTCGCCGTGGATGACCGCGTCGGCCACCACCATCTCGGTGTAGAGCAAGGCCCGGCGCGTCAACTGGCGATGCAGGAACCGGCAATGCCGGTCCGTCCAGTCCATCATGGGCGCTATGGCGAATTTTCTATATTTTTCAATCATTTACACACAGATTTTAAACCACGAGATTGGACTGACACTGCCGGCCTCTATGATATGTGACTCATTTCATTCTTTTTTTCAAAGCGTAACCATCAATGTCACTTCACACCGCTTTTCTGCTCATGGCACAATATAATGGTAGGGCCACCATTCCGCTCGATGAGGTCCGTCGCGATTGCCGAGCCAGACTAACTGTGCGTCGCGAGCAGACGTGCAGCTGACTTCAGATCAGCAGTATCCAAACCCTCAACGAAGCGCTCGAACCGCGGCTGGAGATGCGCCCGGGCGGTTTCGTGTTGTCTGCGATCGATCAGAAGGGTAGCCAGGTCGACCGCGGCGCGCAGCTCCCACCCCCACGCGCCCCAACCCTGGCTCATTTCGAGTGACCGGCTGAAGTAGGTTTCAGCCTCGTCGCCAGACTGCACTGACTCCAAAACAAGGCAGCCCTTCACGCGCAGCAACTCCGGCATATAGCAGAGATCTCCGTTTGCCTCGACCGACAGGATCGTGTCGTCGAGCAGTGCGAGGGCCTCCGCGAGCCGGCCCGTGGCGGCAAGGCCTTGAACGAGCGCGACGTTGAGCGGAGTGGTGAGCAGTTCGTAGGGTGCTGCGTGGAGCTCCGCGAGACTGCCTTGCAGGCTCTCGATTCCCTTTTCCGCATCGCCTCGACGAATGGCCAGTTCTCCCTTGAAGCCTCGTCCTAGCGCCAGATACGGTCCGAGCGAGTGGGGTTCCGCACGCAAGCAGAGACGGTCTATATGCTCGTCCGCGCGGTCGAGATCGCCGACCCAAAGGAACACGGAAACGGCCCAGACAAGAGCGATCGAAAGCGTCAGCGGATGGTTCAGGATCTCGGCGTCCTTGATCGTCAGCAGCGCGCGTTCCACCGCCCGATCCGGATGGCCTTGCAGCCAAAGCGTTCTTGCCAGGATCGCGCCGGCCAGGATTCTCCCGTCGAAGCCGAGATAGTTGGTCGTGGTCCGACCGGAACGCGGCCCGTATCGCAATGCTGCCGCAAGCGAGGTCTGGGCGCGAGCTAGTTCTCCATTGAGGTGAAGCGATATTCCCATCAACGAATGCGCAAATGTCGTGGAGACGGAGTCTTCCAGCGCGTCGGCAATGACAGTGCAACGCTCCGCGTAGCGGAGCGCGGTCCTGAAATCTCCCGTACGCAAATGGAACATCTGCAGCGGCCCGAGAACCTGAATCTGGTCGAGCGCCTCGCTGCGCTGCTCGGCAATGGAGAAGCTTCTGTTCAGCGCCACGCGCGCTGCGTCCCTTCCCCCGTGCGTGAACATCAGGGAAACTCCAAGGGCCGCCTGAAGGTGCATCTCCTCGCGTCCGCTGCGCATGGAGTCGTCGAGAGCGAAAATTGCCCGGGAGCTCCAGCGATGGCACTCGGTGAGCAAGGACATCGACAGGAAAAGCGGAGCAGCGGCGGCGGCAAGACGAATGCCGAGCCTGGCATTCCCGTTGGATCCGAAACACCAATCCAGAGCCCCACGCACATTGGCAAGGCCCGCGAGGTGCAGTGATCGTTGCGACGCGCTCGACAACGTAGGCCACTCATTCCCCGTATCCTCCAGCCATCGCAGACAGTAGGTCGCGTGCCGGGCGGCCAGTTCCGTGAGTTCCGCATCCTGGACCTCGAACTGAAGGGCATAAGCCCGCGTCGTATCGAGCAGTCGATAGCGCATCGTTGCACCGGCTGGCCTCGCCGCGACCATCGACTTCGCCACGAGGCTATCGATGGCGCTGAATACGAGCGCATCGTCCACGGTCGGGCTCGTTACTATTGTCAGCGCGGCATCGATCGAAAAATGACCGACGAAAACGGCAAGCCGGCGAAGCACCAGGCGCTCGAATTCGGACAGAAGCCCGAAGCTCCAGTCCAGAGTAGCCTGAAGTGTCTTCTGGCGCGGCGGTGCGCTGCGCTGCCCCGGCCACATGAGGGCCAGGCGTTCGTCGAGAAGCATCGCGGTCTTCTGCAGGCCGTAGCTCGCAACCCGTCCTGCTGCCAGTTCGATGGCAAGTGGTACGCCATCAAGCTTCCGGCAGATGTGCGCCACGACCCCCGCATCCGAATCGTCGAGGTCAAGACGAGCACCGCTCGCTGCTGCGCGCTCCAAGAACAGCTCGGTCGCAGGGAACGCCTGCGCGACTGCCGCGGTGGGTTCCAGATCGTCCGGCGGGTAAGCAAGCGGCGCCAGCTTGTAGACGTGCTCGCCTTCGACCTGGAGAGCCTCCCGGCTCGTCGCCAGGATGTGGGCCTGCGGCGCGGAAGCGAAGATACGGGCGGCCAGGTCTGCCGCCGCGTCTATGACATGCTCGCAGGTATCCAGGATCAGGAGGATTCTCTTGTCAGCCAGGTATGTGATGAGAGCGGACGTGGCGTCGTCAGACTGAAGCGACAGGCCCAGCATCGAGGCTACAGTCGGCGCAACCAGGTTGGGATCATTCAGCGCGCCAAGATCGACGAAATGCACAGCGCCGGCAAACGCATCGACGACGTGATGCCCGGCCGCCACTGCAACGGTGGTCTTGCCGACCCCACCCGTGCCGACGATCGTGACGAAGCGCGCGGCCGCCAGCTCCGCGGAAAGCGCGGCCGTGTCGTCGGTTCGCCCAACCATGCGAGCTAGTCGGCTCGGGAGGTTGGCCTGCGGGTAGCTGGCGGCAGCCTCGCTTCGCGCATCGTTGCGACCACCCGATCGCGAGACCGGCGCCACGAAGCAATAGCCCCGGCCCTTCAAGGTAGCGATGTAGCGCGCGCCGTCCTTGCCGTCGCCCAACGCCTTTCTGAGATTGGCCATGTGAAACCGCAGACTACCCTCCTCGACGGTGACGTCGGGCCAGACGTTCGCCAATAAATCCCTCTTGCTGATCACCTCGTTGGAGCGGGCAGCCAAAGTAGCCAGGATATCGAAAGCGCGCCCGCCCAGATCGACGGTGGTGCCTTGCCGCAAGAGCAGCCGTTCGCGGACGGCAAGCGTAAAGGGACCAAATGATATCGTGTCGGTTGCAGGCCCTGTCATGACACTCCCTTCGCAGCCTGCTCATGCAGGCGACCACTCACCTATGAGAACAACAAAAGTGGGGGCTTCGCTGCAAGCCTGCATTCGCCGACGAGCGCTAACGTTGCATCATAATGCATAACGGGCGCTTCGGGCGATCTCCTTCTATGTGTCGAAAGCAGCAAGAACCTCTCTGCCGACGGACCCAAGAAAAACGACCATGCCCGCATCATCGCCATCGCTCACGCGACGAAGCCTGCTTGCCGCATCAGCGGCCACAGGCGCCTTGAGCCTGCTTCCAGCAATGGCGCGCGCGAGCGTCGATAGTGAAGCCGTCCGTCCCTTCCGCGCCGGCATTCCGGAGGAGGCAATCGTCGATCTCCGCCGACGTCTGGCAACGACGCGCTGGCCCTTGCGGGAAACAGTTACGGATCAGTCCCAAGGCGTGCAGCTCGCAAAGCTCCAGGATCTCCTTCGATACTGGATGACCGATTACAACTGGCGGAAGGTCGAGGCGAAGCTCAACGCTCTGCCTATGTTCGTCACCGAAATCGACGGCCTCGCTATCCACTTCATCCACGTCCGGTCCCGCCATGAGAATGCTATGCCGATGATCATGACGCATGGCTGGCCCGGCTCGATCTTGGAATTCATGAAGGTCGTCGGTCCGCTGACAGATCCCACGGCCCATGGCGGCGCGGCGGAAGACGCATTCCATCTCGTCGTGCCGTCGATACCTGGCTTCGGCTTCTCCGGGAAACCGACGGAGGCTGGCTGGGGCTCAGACCATATCGGCCGTGCCTGGGGCGTGCTGATGAGGCGGCTGGGTTACGACCGCTACGTCTCGCAGGGTGGCGACTGCGGTTCGGTCATCTCCCATCGCATGGCGCTGCAGAAGGTGCCTGGGCTCATTGGCATACACGTCAACATGCCGGGGACCGTGCCGCCGGAAATTGCATCGGTGCTGGCGGCCGGCGGGCCGACGCCGAGCGGACTGACCGAGAAGGAAAGTGCGGCATTCGATGCGCTCGACACCTTCTACAAGGACAGTTCCGGCTATGCCGCCATGATGGTGACGCGGCCACAGACCATCGGCTACTCCCTGGTGGATTCACCTGTGGGTCTTGCCGCCTGGATCTACGAAAAGTTCGCGCAGTGGACCTATAGCGGTGGCGACCCCGAGCGGGTTCTGACCAAGGACGAGATGCTCGACGACATCTCGCTCTACTGGCTCACTGAATCCGGAACCTCCGCGGCGCAGATCTACTGGGAAGACCACTCCAACAATTTCAATGCCGTGGACATTGCCGATCTTCCGGTCGCCGTGACGGTATTCCCCGGCGAAATCTACTGCGCGCCGCGAAGCTGGGCCGAGCGCTGCTACCACAACCTCATCTATTTCCATGAGGCCAAGGCCGGCGGGCATTTCGCTGCCTGGGAACAGCCGGAAATCTTCACGCAGGAGGTCCGTGCAGCTTTCAAATCGCTGCGCTGATCGAAGATCCGATGTCATACAGGATGCATGCCATGACTACCCAAGCAAAACGACTCTACACAGCGAAGGTGCACACAACGGGCGGCCGGGAGGGCGGCTCACGCAGTTCCGACGGCAGGCTGGACATCAGGCTCTCGACGCCCGGCGGCGCGGGCAGCGGCACCAATCCCGAACAGCTTTTTGCTGCCGGTTGGTCGGCATGTTTCGAGGGCGCGATGGCGATCGCCGCGCGCAAAATGAACGTCGTGCTGCCAGCAGACCTTTCGATCGATGCGGAGGTTGATCTCAACAGCGGCGACGGCGCCTTCTTTCTCAGCGCCCGGCTCAATGTGAGCCTGCCAGGGATGGATCGCAACGACGCCCGGGCCGTTGTCGATGCTGCTCATCAGACCTGTCCCTACTCGAAGGCCACGCGCGGCAACATCGAAGTCGAAATTAACCTGATCTAGTCCCTCGGTTTCGGCACTGCCGCGACTGCCCTGGAAACATGAACAAAGGTAGTAGTCCCATGAACGCAATCAAAATTCCGGAAGTCGTCGACCATCATCGCCGACGCCTGTTCGGCATCGCGGCCGCGACCGTGGCGTTGGCTCAGTTAGGAGCGGTCCGAACCTCCACTGCTCAGGGCGGGACGCAGACGACATTAGCCGGCGGGACAGGATCGCGAAACTCATTCGCATCGCTGAAGCAGATCGAGGCTGGTCTGCTCACCGTCGGGTATGCCGAGGACGGCCCGGCGGATGGGCCACCCGTCATACTGCTGCACGGCTGGCCCTACGACATCTACAGCTATGTCGATGTCGCGCCGCTGCTTGCAGGAGCCGGCTATCGGGTCATCATGCCCTATCTGCGCGGCTACGGCACGACGCGGTTCCTGTCGGATGCCACTCTTCGCAACGGCCAGCAGGCTGCGCTGGCGGTCGATATCATCGACCTGATGGATGCCCTGGGCGTCGAAAAAGCGATCGTCGCCGGCTACGACTGGGGCGCGAGGACGGCAAATATCCTTGCCGCGCTCTGGCCGGAGCGCTGCAAGGCCATGGTTTCGGTCAGCGGCTATCTAATCGGCAGCCAGGCGGCCAACAAGGCGCCGCTACCGCCACAGGCCGAACTGCAATGGTGGTATCAGTTCTATTTCGCGACCGATCGTGGCCGTGCCGGCTATGCGCAATACACGGACGACTTCGCCAAACTGATCTGGCGGCTCGCCTCGCCGCGCTGGAACTTCGACGATGCGACCTTCGCCAGAAGCGCCGCTGCGTTCAAAAACCCCGACCACGTCGACATCGTCGTCCACAACTACCGTTGGCGGCTCGGCCTTGCTGAAGGCGAGCGCCGCTATGACGAACTGGAGGAAAAGCTTGCCAAGCGCCCGGAGATCGACGTGCCAACGATCACGCTGGAGGGCGACGCGAATGGTGCGCCACATCCCGATCCCGACGCCTATGCGAAGAAATTCTCCGGCAAGTACGAGCATCGGCTGATCACCGGCGGCATCGGGCATGACCTGCCGCAGGAGGCGCCTGATGCCTTCGCCACGGCCATCATCGATGTCGACAAGTTCTGAACGCGGACGGAGCGAGCGCATGAGACGCAATCTTGCAATTGCAGCCGTCATCGCCGTGTCGATCGCTTTCGCTATCGGCTGCGTTGAGATCGACAGCGTTCGAGCTAAGAACGCGGAAGCCTCGCCGATCTATGCGTGACGATCCCGGTCGGTTACCGCAGCTGGGAACCAGGACCTGGCCACCTGGTCGCAGGCATGCGGTCTAGCCTGCGACCTTGATGAGCGCCCGCTCCATGGCTGCAAGGAAGATGTCGACATGCTCGGCCTGGCAAACGAGCGGCGGGCGCACTTTGAGCGAATCCTCGTTGGCCCCTGTCGTGCTGACAAGGACGCCGTCGTCGCGCAGTGCGTTCACGACATCCAGCGCCATTGCCCGCCGGCTTGCCGCCGGGGCACCCTCACGCCCGATGTCGATGCCAAAGAACAGACCGGCGTTTCGGATAGCGCGAACTCCATATGGCTGCTGTGCGATTTTCTCCAGCCCGGCTCGGAGGCGCTGGCTCATGGCAAGCGCTTTCTGGGGGATCTGGTCGCGCTGCAGGATCGCCAGCACGGCGTCGGCGGTCGCTATGCCAACCGTATTTCCGGCGAACGTGTTGGAGTAGCGAGCGGTTGCGCCAAATTGCTCCATCGGTGCTTTGCGACCAACGACCGCGCCAATTGGAAATCCGTTGCCCATCGGCTTGCCGAGGGTAGCGAGATCCGGAACGATCCGGTGCCGTTCAAAGCCCCACATATGAGCGCCGGTTCGTCCAAAACCCGGCTGAACTTCGTCGGCGATGACGAGACCACCTGCCTCCCGCACCGCCGCCACTCCGCCGGCGATGAAGCCGGGGGGATCGACCCATACGCCATCGCTGGAAAAAATACTGTCGATGAGCAGGGCCGCAACGCCGATGCCGCGACGGTTCAGATCTACGATGGCCGCGCGTACTTGCGCCTCGAAAAAGTCCGCAGCCTGGGCTTCCGGCACACCCTCCGGCCCCGGCAGGGAGACCATGCGCACGAATGGGCTGAGCTTGACGGCGTCGCCCAGGTTCGGGGAAACCGCGGCGACAGCCGCGCTGGTGCCGTGATAGGCGTAGCTCGAGACGATCACGCCTTCATTGCCGCTCGCAAATCGCGCGATACGCAGGGCCAGATCGTTGGATTCACTTCCCGTGCAGGTAAAAACCACCCGGTCGAGCTCGCTTGGGAAAGTGTCGACCAGTCGCTCGGCATAGTCGACAAGTTTTGGCTCGAGATAGCGCGTGTTGGCGCTTATCCGGCCCGCCTGCTCAGCCATTGCGGCGTTTACTTCAGGGTGGCAATGGCCGAGCGACGGCACGTTGTTGTAGAAATCAAGATAGGCATGCCCGTCAGGGTCGTAGAGCCACATGCCTTCGCCGCGAACGAAGTGCACAGGCCGGCGGTACTGGAGCCGATAGGAGGCCCCAAGTACTTCGTCACGGCGAGCAATTAGCTCGGACTCGCGCCTCGGAAGGTCGGATTCGCCGGGCCTGTAGCGATTAGGCATGAGATCTGTGGACATGTGCTGCTGCCTATCTGAAAGAGTTACCTTGATCATTTCGCGGTTCGTCTTTGGGTTAGCGTGCCGGTCGAGGCAAACCGAAATGCGTTAGGGCTGAAACGACGACATTGCCGCCAGGACGGCCGCCTCGCCCGATGCGACACCAAGAGGCGCCAGGATGGACAGTCCGTGCTCGGCACGCGCGACATTCTTTTTGATGTACTGGGCATCGGCCGGAAAAAGGTGGGACCGCCAGTAGTTGACCAGGATCAATGCGCTTTGTCGTGCCCGCATCAGTCCGACGAGCAGTTTTGCTTCCAGTGCCGAAAGTGCAATGACAGAGGCATAGCCGGCAATAAGATGCTCGGCTCCACCCAAAGGAAGTGTCGAATCCCCTACGACGTGACTTGCTGCGATCGCCAGGTCCTGGATCCTGGGGCTCCAGCAGCCGTCGCCGAAATCGATGAAACCCATTCCCTGGCCGGTCACCATCATGTTGAATGGGCTGGGATCATTATGCGTTACCTGCCACGCCACATCAGAGAGTTGCGGCTCAACGAACTCCGCATACTCCGCCATCGCGACGCGTACGCTATCGGCAATGCTCCCGGATGGCAGGTAATGCTCCAGTTCCATCAACCTCGACCAGCAACCGACATGCCAAAGAACGGGACGGTGAGCCGCCGGCACACTGACCAGCTCAAGAGCCAGGTCTAGCCGGGCGAGAGCACTGCCGGTTCGAAAAAGCAGGTCGGGAGTTGGTGTCGCCTGGTGCAGCGGCATACCCTCGATCCGGGTCTGCAAGTACCCGCATGTCCCCTCTTGCTCAAACATCAATGCGCCGCTGGTCGTGCGGAGCACTTCGGGTGCAACGAAGCCCGTGAACCCTTGCAATCCGGCCATGGCGGCGGTTTGAAAACGAAAGCTGTCGACCGCCTCCGCTGTTGCCGACGTCTTCAGGATCAACCGGCGGCCGTCCGACAGGTTGACCTCAATGGTGCGCTCAACCTCGGAGGACAATGTCGCGATCGATCCCGTCAATCCATAGTGGCGCTTCAGCAGTGCCGCCGACGTGTCTGGTTCGGAGGCGCCCGGCCGCATCGCCAGGATTGCAGCGGCAGCGCGAAAATAGGCTTCGGTTGAAGCTGCCGCGTTAGGCAGATGGTCGCATCCTGCCGTCATAGAGCCATTGAGCTGACCAGCTTCTTCATCGGGGACCAGATCACCATAAGCACCCAATCGAAAGATCCTCGCCTGTTGGGGACGGTTGTTCTTCATGCTTCGACAGATGGAGCGCTCCAGCGATGACGCCCCGCAGGTCTATTTCTCGCGGTATTCAGACGGCGCCGCTGGCCGCCCTCGCAAAATGGGCGCAGTGCTCCGCGGGTCTCCGGCCTATCCTCGCCCTCAGAGTCCGAAAAGGCCCGGTAGCTGCGTCACGTCACGGATTTCCGTATACTCGTAGTAGGGGTTGGCCGGCTCATGGCCGCGATTGACCCAGACCTTGCTCTTGATCCCCAGATCATAGGCAGACATCAGGTCGTGGCGGAAAGACGAGGACACATGCGTGATATCCTCCGGGCCGCAACCCAGCGTGTCGAACATGTACTCGAACGCCTTGAAATGCGGCTTGTAGGCACCCGCCTCTTCAGCGGTCAAGACGGCATGAAAGGGCGCACCGAGCTTTGCCACGTTCGACGGAATCTGGGCCACCATGGAGTTCGTCAGGGTGACCAACGGAATTTCCTTGGCCAGCTTGGCCAATCCCTCGGGAACGTCCGGATGCGGCCCCCAAGTCGGGATGCGGTTGTAGATCGTTTCGGCGTCTTCGCCACGGAATGCGACGCTGTTGCGGCGGCAGGTGCGTTCCAGTGCGTTGTGAACGACATCTGCATAAGGCTTCCAGTCCTGCAGCACCTCGTCGAGGCGGTAGCCCTGGAAGTTTCTGATGAATTCGTCCATGCGCGGCTCATCCAGAAGATGACCGAACAGGTCCCTGGCGGCTTCCGCCATTTGGAAATTGATGAGCGTGCCGTGGCAATCAAACGTCACGTATTTCGGCCGGAAGCGATCCATGTACTTGGTTCCTGTCAATCTGCCCTATCAGCCGAGCATAATCGCAGGCGTCTGGCAGAAAGTGCGGCAATGCATGGTCATTCAGCAGAATGCCCTCCGGTCGACCGCCAAACCAGCACGCCCTTTCGCAGTGCTGTCTCTTTCGCCCTGCCTGAGCCGCTACGGGCGCAAAGGCGACGTTATTTTCCTAATAGCTGTTCTCAAGCACCTGCCGCTTGAACGATGTCTCGGACTCGGCGGTCAGCCAATCGCGCAATGCGGCGAGGCCGGTTGAAACAATGACCGACTTCGGATGGATCAGGCCGTAGTCCGTCCCGTCGCGATCAAAGCCGAGTGGTGCTTCCAATCGCCCATTCGCGACGTCGTCCGCTGCAATCGCCTGGGGGGCAAGAGCAACGCCAAGACCACCCAGGGCGGCTTCTGCCATCAGGAAATGATGGTCCAGCAATCGGGTCGCTCGAGGACGCGGCGCAGCCATGTGCGCGTCGAGCCACGCTTCCCAGGCATCCGGTCGCGTCCGTGATCCGAGCGCCACATAGTCGCCACTCTCGAACCGCTTGCGCAGGGATGGCAGCATGACCGGACCAACCCGCTCCGGCATCAGCCTGATGATGGTCCATTCCGGGTCCACCGGAAAATCGAGACGGCGGATCGCAAGCGTCACCCGGTCACGCGCGAAGTCGAGCCCTCCGCCGCCGGTCGACAGATGCACCTCGACATCCGGGTATCGATCCTGAAACCCAGACAGGCGCGGGATCAGCCAGCGCATCGCCAGCGAGCGCTCGCAGGACAAGATGATCGGAATGGGCGTCGAGCTGGATCTGATCTCTGCCAAGGCATCAGTGATTAAATGGAACGCCTTGCCGGTCGCCTCCGCCAGCTTCGCGCCATCGGAGGTCAGACGCACCCCGCGCCCGTCCGCTTCGAGCAAGCGCAAGCCAAGATCGGCGGAGAGTTTGGAGACGCGACGGCTGACTGCACCATGCGTCAGAGCGAGTTCGGCCGCCGCAGCACGCAGAGACCCCAGACGCGCCACTGTTTGGAAGGCACGCAGATCGTCGAGTGAAGGTAGGTCAGATCGTTTCATTGGTGATTTCATATCACCATAAATCGTCAGATCATATCGATATTCGGTTCCGACCGTTCTGCTATTCTCACCAACATGAAGCACACCACATCTCTCCTCGTCGGGATAGTCGCCGACGATCTGACCAGTGCTACCGACGGCGCGGCGGCCTTTCTCGCGAGTGGCTATGCACCTGTGATCAAGCGACACGTCGACGGCGCGGAGAATGGAGCTATCACTTCTATCGATACCAACAGCCGCGCCTCCGACATCTGGCAGGCGACAAGGGCTATCGCCGACGCCGTGTCGGCCCTCTCGCATGCCCGCCTTCTGTTCAAAACGATCGATTCGACCCTGCGCGGCCATATCCGCGAGGAAGTCGCCGCCGCCTTTCGCGCCAGCGGCCGGAGCAGGCTTGTCATCGCTCCAGCCTTTCCCGAAGCGGGGCGGTTCACCGTCGGCGGGATCCAGACGGTGAACGGCATCCCTGTGAGTCAAAGCGTCTACGGCCGTGATCCAGTCCATCCCGCAGGCACATCGCACATTGCGATCTGGTCGACCCGTCCCTGGGGATACCGATCATTCTCGCCGCAGACAGTTCCGGCGATGCGGCGACGAAAGGGTCCATTCTGATCGTCGACGCCGACAGCCAGGGCGTACTGAACCGGCAAGTCGCCAGCATTCCCGATCCTGAGACTGTTCTTTGGGTGGGCTCGCCTGGTCTCGCCATCGCGCTGGCATCGCTGGTCCCTGCCGTGCCGGATGGACGCGTGGTAACGGGCAATGCCGCCGGGCGGGTGGTGATCGTCGCAGGAAGCGCCAATCCGGTGACGCGCGCCCAATGCGAGACCTTGCGGGTACAAGGCGTTCCCGTCGTCGGCGACCTGGCCGACGCTCCCGGCGACGCCCGTGTGATTTGTCTTCGGGCACCGCTGCAACGGCAGGAGAATGCCAGCGCCGTGATGACGAACCTCGCCGGACAGGCAGCCGCAGCGGTCGCCCGGCATGACGCGGTGATCGCCACCGGCGGCGAGACGATGGCCGCGATCCTCGACCGCCTCGGCATCAGCCGTTTCTGTCTCACCCGCGAGTTCGAGCCCGGCTTTCCGGTCGGCCGCGCCGAACGGGCGGACGGAACGTCGCTCACCATCGCCATGAAGGCGGGAGGCTTCGGCTCACCCTCGGCACTCCTTGATGCCGCCCGCGACCTGCTGGCAAACCGCTTTCACGAAAGGCTCTGATCGATGACCGCCCATGACGCTCCTCTAGCCGTGACCATGGGTGATCCCTCCGGCATCGGCCCCGAGATCATCGCAAGAATGTTTCTCCGTCGGCCGGACAAGCGGCACTGGATCGTCGTCGGTGATCCGCTGGTGATGACCCACGCCCTTTGCGCGCTCGATGCTGATGTGCGGATCCGGCCGATCGCTTCCGTCGATGAGACCGTACTCGATGACGGAACCCTCAACGTGCTTTGCTCCTCGCAGCTTTCCGCCCTGCCACCGGTCAGCCAGGTTTCGGCCGTCAGTGGACGCGCGGCGTTCGACGCCATCGTTGTCGCGATCGGACTGGCGCGGGACGGTTGGGTGGGCGGCATCGTAACGGCGCCGATTCACAAGGAAGCACTCGCAGCAGCCGGTTTGCACTATCCCGGCCACACCGAAATCCTGGCCGATCATGGCGGGGCTCCCAAGGTCGCCATGATGCTGGCGAACGAGGACATTCGCACGGTCCTCGTCACCATCCATTGTTCGCTGTCCGAGGCGATCCGCAAAGGCGATTTCGCGGCGCAGATGGATGCCATCCGGTTGGCCGATGGCGGTGCGAAGGCGCTCGGCATCTCCCATCCGCGCGTCGCCGTCGCCGGCCTCAATCCGCATGCCGGCGAAGGCGGTCTCTTCGGAGACGAGGAAATCCGCATCATCCGGCCGGCAATCGAGGCGGCCCGTGCCGAAGGCATCGACGCCTCCGGCCCATGGCCAGGCGACACCGTGTTCATGCAGGCCCGCAAGGGCCGTTTCGACATCGTGGTCGCCCAGTATCACGACCAGGGTCTCATCCCGGTCAAATATATGGGCCTCGACCATGGCGTGAACGTCACGCTGGGCCTGCCATTCGTGCGCACCAGCCCCGATCACGGCACCGCCTTCGATATCGCAGGGTCTGGCGTTGCCGACCCCTCCAGCCTGGAGGCCGCATTCGACTACGCCCTTAGGCTCAAGGCCTCCCTCCCGAACCAGAAAGCCGACACCCCATGACCCAATTCGACTTCATCTTCATGCTGACACGTAACGACCGCACCGTGACCGACGCCGCCGTCCACGCCAAAACGGCGCTCCGGGCCGGAATCCGCCACATCGGCTTCAAGGACATCGGCCTGCCGCTCGACGCGCTCGCCGCCCTCGCCGGCCAGATCCGCGGGGGCGGAGCCAGCACTTATCTTGAAGTTGTATCGCTCGACCGCGACAGCGAGATCGCCTCGGTCAAGGCGGCGATCGACCTCGGCGTCGACTATCTTCTCGGTGGCACCCATCCCGAAGACGTGCTGCCGCTGCTGGAAGGGACGCCCATCCGCTACTATCCGTTTCCGGGTCGCATCGTCGGGCATCCGAGCATTTTGGAAGGATCTCAGGCCGAGATCGTCAAAAGCGCGGTCGCGCTCGCCTGCCATCCCGGTGTCGCCGGTCTCGACCTTCTCGCCTACCGTTCGGCAGGCAATGTGCCGTCTCTGATCGACGCTGTGTGCCGGGCCGTGCCCAAGCCCGTTATCGTCGCGGGATCGGTGGACCGGCCGGATCAGATCAACACCATTCGCAACAGTGGCGCAGCGGGGTTTACCGTCGGCACCTCGGCGCTGGACGGCCGGTTCCCTGCAGAGGGCCCCGCACTGGAATTCCAGCTGCAGGCGATCTCGGCGTGCCTCGAAGGACATCAAGAAAGCGTGGGAGGTTAGTCCTGGTCAAAATAGGCACAAATTGAACTCAGCACGGCGGCGCTTCGAACGATCGAGGAAGCTCCAGGCCAGAGTTCTCTGCCACTACATTCGATCGCATAGACAGCAAGACAAATGCCCTGCGACGCACCCGCCCGCGCGACGCCGCAACATCGAGGCCATTGATGCCACGCCCGATCGTCGAACGGGTCAGACCGGTGATCTCAGACACCACCGCAAGCCCACCCCCAACCCGCAGCACGAGCCTCACTCGCAGCGAATACCCGGCGCCCACGCTCGTCCCGATTCGAGCCCGTCCGCCTTCCACCGCTGCTCGATTCCGCGTCAGTCAATCATGCCCCGATCGGCAACCCACAAAGCGACCGAATAGAATCGCAACCCGAGTCAAACCGACGCAGACGCAGCTGGCGCCGTCCATGCCTGCAGGCCGGGCGGATCGTTATTCATTTAGGACATGTGGATTGATGACTGAATCGGATTTGGTGACGCCCTCTGCGCCTGGCGAAGATGTCGCCTAGAAATAGCCGAGGATGGATTTGACCTCGAGGTACTCCAACATGCCTTCGATGCCATATTCGCGTCCGTTTCCGGACTGCTTGAAACCGCCAAACGGGGCGTGCGGGTCCCAGGCGGGGTAGTTGAGATGAACCTGACCGGCGCGGATCCGCGAGGCGACGTCCCGGACGGCGCCCATATCCGTGCCCTGCACATGGGCCCCCAGGCCGTAGACCGTATCGTTGGCGATAGTGACGGCCTCCTCGACTGTGTCGTAGGGGATGATGCACAGAACTGGCCCAAAAACCTCTTCCTGGGCAATGCGCATGCCTGTGCGCACGTCGGAAAAGATGGTCGGCTTGACATAGAACCCGACGCTCAGATCGTCCGCGCGACCCGACCCGCCGGTGAGGAGCCTGGCGCCCTCTGAAATGCCGACGCCGATCATGATTTGGATGCGGTCGAACTGGGAACGGTTGGCGATTGCACCGTGAGTGGTGGTTTCCGAAAGCGGATCGCCGACGATGATCTGGGCTGCGGCCCTCCTGGCGATTGCCTCGATCTCGGACAGCCGCTCGCGCGGCACGATCATGCGCGTCGGCGCGCTGCATGACTGGCCGAGATTGCGGAAGGCGGCGGCTACGCCCCGTGAAACGGCACGGTCGAGATCGGCGTCGGGCAAAATCACGTTCGGCGACTTGCCGCCGAGCTCCTGTCCGACGCGCTTGACCGTCGGCGCGGCGGCCTGGGCCACCGCGATGCCGGCACGGGTGGAGCCGGTGATGGAGATCATGTCGACATCCGTGTGGGAGGCGAGACCCATGCCCACGCCTGGGCCGTCACCATTGACGAGGTTGAAGACACCGGCAGGGAAGCCGGCTTCCTCAATCGCCTCGGCGAACAGCAGGGCGTCCAAAGGAGAGAGTTCGCTTGGCTTCAGCACGACCGTGCAGCCTGCGGCGAGCGCCGGCGCAACCTTGGCGGTGATCTGGTAGAGCGGCCAGTTCCAGGGCGTGATCAGGGCGCAGACACCGATCGGTTCGTGGGTGACGGCGGTGTGGCCGCGCTGCACGACGAAGGGGAAGGTTTTCAGGACATCGCGAGCGACTTGCACATGGGCAATCGCGAGCGGCACCTGCGCGGTGCGCGCATATCCGATCGCCGCGCCCATTTCGAGGCTCAAGCATTGCGCAAGCAGTTCATTGCGCGCTTCGAGCAGCGCCTGCAGGCGATCAAGCAGACCCGCGCGGTATTCCGGCCTGGTACGGCTCCAGGTGGCGAACGCCCGGCGGGCCGCTGCAACGGCCGCGTCCACATCCCAGCTGTTTCCGAGCGGAAACCGGGCCACGATCTCTTCGGTGGCGGGATTCACCACGACGTTCTGGGCGGTGCCTCTCGGCTCGACCCATTGACCGTCGATGAAGAACTTGTCGAGGCGGCCGTTGCGGGACAGGTGTTCGAGGGGCGAAATCATGTGACAAGGTCCTTCATGCGGTAATAGGCACCGAGGATCGGCAGGAACCAGGGACGCCCAAAGTATCCAGGGATCGCCGGCCAGTCGAAATCCTTCCAGGGGTTCAGGTCTGGACGCCCGTCCATGACATCGGCCATGATGCTGCCCATCAGCGTCGACATATGGGTGCCGTGGCCGCTATAGCCCATGGAGTAGTAGATTCCGTTGCGCTCCCCGGCGCGCGGCAGGCGGTCGCGGGTCATGTCGACCATGCCGCCCCAGCAGTAATCGATGCGGATGTCGGCCAGTTCCGGATAGACCTCGACCATCGCCGCTTTCAGGATCCGGCCGCTCTTCTCGTCGGACTGCGGGTT
The DNA here is from genome assembly GCF_000502375.1 of Mesorhizobium sp. L48C026A00. Classification (NCBI taxonomy): domain Bacteria; kingdom Pseudomonadati; phylum Pseudomonadota; class Alphaproteobacteria; order Hyphomicrobiales; family Phyllobacteriaceae; genus Mesorhizobium; species Mesorhizobium sp. L48C026A00. Next base: position 115,719 of record NZ_AYWU01000021.1, read on the forward strand.
GGATACTGCAAACCGGGCCCGCCCGCCGAACAGCATGCGATTGTCCGGCGTCAGCCGCCAGTAGACGACGAGATTGCGCGTGTCGACGACATTGCGTCGGGTCGGCATGAGGCGCTCGAGTTGCGAAGGCGACAGCGGTTCCGTCACGACCAGGAAGGCGCCGACCGGCACGATGCGGCGGCGGATCCATCCGAGCGGACCGACCTGGGAAATGCCGCTCGCCAGCAGGACCTGACGCGCGACGATCTTGCCTCGCGGGGTCTCGACCTCATGCCCGTCGGCGACCTTGCGCAGAGCCATGACGGGGGCGTTTTCATAGACCTCTGCGCCCCGCCGTGCGGCGGCGGTCGCCAGGCCCCGGACGAAACGGCCGACATGCATGCTGGCGCTCTTGGGAAACAGCAGCCCGCCATGGTAGCGGCTGGTGCCGACTTCAGTTCGCAGGTCGGCGCGCGCGATCATCCTCGTCCCGGGATCGACATTTGCCGCCAAGAGTTCCTGGCTGCGCGCCAGCACGTCGTAGTGCTCAGGCTTGGCGGCAAGCTTGAGCTTGCCGACCCGGGAGAAGCTGCAGTCGATCTTTTCTTCCTGCACCAACCGCTCGACCATATCGACGCCGGCGTCGAAAGCCTTGTAGAGGGCGTTTGCGGCCGGCTTGCCGTGCTTGCCGGCCATGATTGCATAGTTCTGGGCAAAACCGTTGTTGCACATCCCGCCATTGCGGCCGGAAGCGGCGTTGCCGATCGTTTCGGCCTCCAACAGTGCAACCCGGGCGCCCTTTTTGGCGAGGGCAAGCGCCGCGGAGGATCCGGTCAGGCCGCCGCCCACAACCGCCACATCGTAGTGGCCTTCGAGCGGTTTGGACGCGCCCTCATTGAACGGCTGAGAGGTATCCAGCCAATAAGATGTAAACTTCATGATTGCACCACCAGTGCGTCAGTTTGCACGGGCGCCATGCAAAGCGTTGCGATTGCAGCCCCTACCATCCGCGGATCCGCTCCCAACGGGCTTCGATCCGGGGACTGTCCCCGTTGACGACGCTGTAGAAGTGGTGCTGGGCGGCCATCGCGCAGGCATGGTTGGGCAGAATCCGGACCCGAGCCCCGAGCGGCAAATCGGGCATGGACTTTCCAGAACCGGCACGAATGGCGAGGATACCGTGTTCCTGGCTGGCCTGCGCCACGATCACATCTTCAAGCACCCGCCCCTTTTCATCGCAGACGACACCGTAACCCTGGTCGACCTGCTGGTTTGCGGTTCCGCGGTCGCGCGAAAGCGCCATCCAGCCCGCGTCGACCAGCACCCATCCTTTTTCCGGCTTGGACCCGATCACCGTGGCCAACACGGAAATCGCGATATCGTCGAGACGGCAGACCCCTACCCCGTGCTGGACGAGATCGAAGAACATGTAGACCCCGGCGCGCAGCTCCGTGACGCCTTCGAGGTTCTCGGCGAAGTGCGCCGTCGGCGTCGAGCCGAGGCTGACGATCGGGCAGGCATGGCCGTGGGCGCGCAAAGTTTCGGCGGCGCGCACGGTGGCCGAACGCTCGTCCTCGGCTGCCTTGACCAGCGCATCGGGCGTGTTCAAGCCATAGGACTCGCCGGCATGGGCGAGGACGCCGACCAGGTTGGCGCCAGCTGCGACGATCCTGTCGGCCACATCGAACAGCTTGGGATCGTCCGGCTTCAATCCGCCGCGATGGTCGTCGCAGTCCAGTTCGATGAAGACGGACGGCGTCACGCCGGTGGCTTCGCGTACACCGGCTAGGGCGTCGGCCTGCTCCACGGAATCGAGCAACAGCTTCACATCAGCGCCGGTGCGGCGACAAAGCTCCATGGCGCGGACGGCCGACGCCGGCGACATGCCGACTGCATAGGTGATGTCTCGAAAGCCGTGGCCGGCGAAATACTCCGCCTCGGCGATGGTCGAGACCGTGATCGGGCCCGGTTCGCCGGGGAACACATGTCGGGCGACGTCGATGCTTTTGGCCGTCTTCATATGCGGGCGCAGCACCACGCCAAGCTTTCCGGCATGCTCGGCCAGACGCTGGATGTTGCGCTCGAGCCGGCCCCGGTCCAGAAGCAGCGACGGGGTGATGAGGGCGTCGATCGTTTGGACCGCCTCACGGATATCTACATTCGTATCCATCGCTACCCTACCTCATTCCTTAACCGAACGACTGATTTGCCAAGGCATACATGCTGGCCGTCCCGTCTGAGAGGGGCCGTCGCCCCTTGACCATCGCGATCACATCACCGACACGCGCGAGGCCCAGGCTCTCCAGCCAGTCGCCCAATCCGTGTTCGGCATAGACGTCGATGCGCACGAATTGGCCGTGAAGCGTCGCAAGCTGGGCCAGGATCAGAAGCCGCGCGTCTTGGGCGCTTTCTGCTGCAACAGGGCCAACGACATAGCCGTGGCCGAACCGCCTGGCGATGGCGTAGCCTGTAATCCGCCCCGCGCGTTCGATGACCGAAACATTGCCCGCATCAGCGAGGCCAGCCACCATCGACGGCCGGGGCATGCCTGTGGCCCGTTCGTCGAAGGCCTGGATTGCCGCGAGGTCAGAGACCGTCGCCTGACGGATGTCGTCGCGCGCACTCTGCGTCACGGCAACGGTCAGCGGGCCCTGGTGCTGAACCACCGTACCCCAGGCAGTGAACCCGCGTCGCTTGTAGAGTGCGAGCCCCTCTTCCGTCGAATTGAGCAGCACGCTGCGCCCGTCCGTGGCCTGAAGCAACCCGTCAAAAAGCCGGGAGCCGTTGCCGCCGCCTTGCGCGGAGCCGGTGACTATGATCATCCCGGCAGTGGCATAGGCCTGTCCGTAATTCCAGGACATGGCAGTGCCGATCACCTGTCCCGCCCGCTCGAGGACCAGGCCATTGCCGACCTTCACGGCAAATTCCCAGTCCTCCTGGCGATAAGGCCAGCCCATCTCCTGCGACAGCTTCAGCGCGCCCGGCACATGGCGGGTCTCGAATTTCATCAGCTCGGTCGGGGCGCTGACGGTATCTCTGTCATGCTCAACGGTCATGAGTGCAACGCTGTCGCTCGATCCAAAGTCAGATTGAAGTCGGACCTTAGCGTCGCTTCCGGCGGACAGATTTGGCTGCTGTTTTGCCCTTTCAATTCAGCGGGATCATTCGTTTTGAGCCGTCCGTCGGCATGCCATATGGCGCAAATCGGGCGAGGAATGCGGCAAGACCACTCGGGCGTCGCTCAGGCGAGGTGCAATGCAGACCTCGGCGGCATCTTTCGGTCGCAGCCTGCCACTCGCCTGACCAACCTCAATGCAATTTGAGGCGCGGACGGACAACCCGGTTGACATGGCCGACCAGGATAAGAGCCAGGCCCTTGATCCAGCCATGTATGGCCACCAGGTGCATGCGGTACAAAGACACGTAGATCATCCTGGCCAGCCGCCCTTCGATCGCCATCCGCCCTCCGACGAGATTTCCCATCAAGCTGCCGACGGTGGAAAACCGGCTCAACGACACGAGCGAGCCCTTGTCCCGATAGACAAATGCTTCCGGCGTTTCCCCGGCAATCAAGTGAAGAATGTTGCGATAAGCGGTCGATGCCATCTGGTGGGCGGCCTGAGCGCGTGGCGGCACCGGGCCGCCCGCGCCTTCCGGCTTGAAAAAGCAGCAATCGCCGATAGCGAAGATGCGCTCGTCCCGGCTCGTTTGGAGGGTGGGAAGGACGACAAGTTGCCTGCTGCGCGCCACCTCAAGTTCGTCGAGCTCTCCCAGAATATTTGCCCCCTGCACGCCTGCAGCCCAGACGCAAATATTGGCGTGTATCTGCTCCCCAGTAGCACACCTCAGTCCCTGTTCCGTTGCTTCGGATACAGCCGTGTTTGCGAGCACCCGGACGCCGAGGGCCTCAAGTTCCTGATGCGCGGCCTTTGCTAAAGCTTCTGGGAGAGCCGGAAGAATCCGCGGCCCGGCCTCTATCAAAGTGACCCTCAGCCGGGTCTCGTCGAAGACTTCCAGGCCATAATGTCTGAGAGATGATGCAGCATTGTAGAGTTCAGCAGCGAGTTCGACGCCTGTCGCGCCGCCACCTACGATAGCTATATCAACAAAGGCGTCGTCGGTTGAATCAGCTGACATTGTCCTGGAAACTCGAAGACAATGATTCAACAACTTCAATCGAAAGCGATCCGCTTGGTGACGGTCTTCGAGGAAAAGGCAATGATCCTTGACTCCGGGAGTGCCGAAGTCGTTTGAAACCGACCCGATTGCGATAACGAGGTAGTCGTATCGGAGCCGATGTCGACCGACCAGTTCCGACCCGTCATCGTCGAATATCGGCGCCACTGTGACCTGCCGCGCGGTGCGATCGATGGCCTCCAGCGACCCGTAGAAGAAGCGGTAGCCCCAACGGTGCCCGTGGCCGCGGTAGCCCACTTCGTCAAGATTTGCGTCGAGTGATCCGGCCGCAACCTCATGGAGCAGCGGCTTCCAGACATGGGTGTGGTTCCGCTCGACAAGAATGATATCGAAATCCTTGCGGCCGAGACGTGCTCCGAGCCGGCGCACGAGTCCAAGACCTCCAGCCCCACCGCCAACGACGACAATTTGGGTCTTCATTCGTGCTTGCCCGGTCCGTAGTGGAATGCTTCTCGACATGACCAACCGCCTGTCAGCGGCTGGTGCGCCGGATGGCAATCAAGTCCTGGATTCGCTAGCCCTGAATGATAAAGAAGCGTCATCATCGCCCTCACGAACTCAAAAATCGCGCTATTCCCGGGCGTTCACGCCGCGAACGGCGAGCCCTGTAGTCCGGCCCCAAGGCCGCCCTCACCAATCCATGACAACCTTGCCGGAATTGCCGCTCTTCATCGCCTCGAAGCCGGAAATATAGTCGTCCACGCCGATGCGGTGGGTGATCAGCCCACTGACGTCGAGCGGACGCTGCACCAGCGCGATCATCTTGTACCAGGTCTCGAACATCTCGCGGCCATAGATGCCCTTGAGATGCAGCATCTTGAAGATGACCTTGTTCCAGTCGATCTCGAAGCCGGTCGGCGCGATGCCCA